>JBJXFS010000218.1:0-3042 GCA_046155625.1 Verrucomicrobiales bacterium
ACGGGATGTCGCGAAGCCACCGCCCGCCGGAAAGATTTCGAATTCGGATCACGTCGGCCGCATTCACCGCGACCAGATTTCCGTCCACGGAAAGTCCTGACCACGTTTCACCTTTGGTCGCCAAGACCACGAGCGCCTCCCACCGGTCCACCTGCTGCTGCAGATAATTCCACTCCCAGCCGCGCAGGCCGGCCGGGCAACGTTCCAGCGCCTCCCGCAGGCCGGAGGACTGACCGCTCTGCCAGGCGATGCCCGCGCGATTGACCTCGGACACGTAGAGTCGCTGACGATAGTCCTCGTTGGCGCGGAATTGCACGAAGATCACGCCGACGATCCCGGCCATGAGTGCAAGCATGATCAGCGCCGCGGCGAGGAACGCGAGTTTGTTCCGCCGCCACGTTTTCTGGATCTTGTAGGCCGTGCTCGGCGGACGAGCAACAATGGCCTCGTTTGCCAGTGACCGCTCGATGTCCATACCCAGCCCGTTCGCCGACGCATAGCGTCGTTCCCGATCCTTCTCCAGGCACTTCATGACGATCCAGTCGAGATCCCCACGCAGCAGGCGGGCGAGCGAAACCGCATCGCTTCCTCGATTGGCGACGACCGCGTTCCTTTCCACGCCGCTCAGGCTCAGCAGGCGCGCGGATGGCCGCACGGGCTCGGTCTCCCGCATGGTCCGCAGCAGGACATCCGTGCCACCACGCACCCCCAATTGCCGGGGATCAAATGGGGGCCGCCCGATCAGCAGTTCATACAACAGGGCACCGATCCCGTAAATGTCCGACCGGGTGTCTAAGTCCGAGGCCCCGGCGTCCGCCTGTTCCGGTGACATATAGGCCGGCGTGCCAATGATCCGATCACAGTGTGTATACAACGTACTGTCCGTCAATGGCCCATCCATGGCCTTGGCAATCCCGAAGTCGATGATTTTGGGTACGGCAATTCCGTCTTGGCCCAGGGAAACAAGGATGTTCGACGGCTTCAAATCCCGGTGGATGATACCTTTTTGGTGCGCGTGCTGGAGTGCCCCGCACACCCTCACAACAAGCTGCAGCCGCTCCCGGATTGTCAGTTGATTCGCGTCGCAATACTCGGTGATCGGCACGCCCGCCACGAGTTCCATGACCAGGTACGGCCTGCCGCCCGGGGATGTTCCGGCATCGAGGACACGGGCGATGTGCGGATGCTCCATCAGCGCCAACGCTTGCCGCTCCTGCTCGAATCGCGCCAGGAACTCGCCCGTATCCATCCCGGGCCGCAGGATTTTCAACGCCACACTGCGCCGAATCGGAACCCGCTGCGCTGCCCGCCAAACCGTGCTGAAGCCACCCGCTCCAATCTGCGCCTCCAGATCATACGGCCCGATTCGCCCACCCACCAGAAACTCCGTCGATGACCCGGTCGCGTCTTCAGCCGGCAAGGCTTCCGCATTCGTCTCAACCCACCGCTGCGCCGGCCGCAGGAGACACGGCAGGCAATAACGCCCCATCGGCCCGTGCGTGGTCGGCTTCCCACACGAGCCGCACGTCTCATTGACAGAAATGGCAGAACTTGCGCAGTTCAAGGAACTCCTCCCCGGCGTCAGGCCGGCGATCTTGATTTCCTAGAGCGTAATTGACAATCTAAATCGGACTCTCCCCTCAAAATAATCCCCGGAGGTTCCCATTGAATTCATCATACTCCGGCGGTTGTTCCCCACTCTCTTCCTAGCAGCCCCAGCCCACCACGATCCTCCGCACCCACAGGCGGTCAACTTTGCCTCATGTCCGCACCCGCCTCTCATCCCGAACCTCCAGATTCCGGGCCCGGATTTCCCCAAACCCGCTGGTCCCTGGTCCTCCGCGCCCGCGCTGATGATCCAAAACCTGCGGGAGCCGCCCTGCAGGATCTATGCCGCATCTACTGGCCACCCATTTATGGCTACCTCCGACGCGTCGGTCATTCCCATCAAGATGCCGAGGACCTCACTCAGGGCTTCCTCCTTTCCCTTATTCAAAATGAGACCCTTGACCGCGCCGTCCCCGAAAGAGGTCACCTCCGCTCCTTCCTGCTCGGTGCCCTTAAACGGTTCATCGGACACTCCATCCGCCATTCCCAACGATTGAAACGCGGCGGCGGGGCCCACTGGATCTCCCTCGACGCCCTCCAGGCCGACCAGCATTACCAAACAATCCTGATCGACACCCTCACTCCGGAACACCTGTTCGATCGCATGTGGATCTCCACACTCGTGCAAAATGTCCTCCAGGAACTCCAAATGGAAATGGCCGCCGCCGGCAAGGCCGACTTGTTCCTTGCCCTCCAGCCGCTTCTCCTCGAAGCCACCACCGAAGAGGGCACCAACACCCGCCTCGCCACTCAATTGAACATGAGCGTCGGCGCCGTCAAAGTCGCTGTCCACCGCCTCCGAGGCCGCTATCGAGACCTCCTGCTCCAACACATCCGCGATACCCTGGACTCCCCAGACTCGCTCGCCGATGAAGTCCGCTACCTCATGGAATTGGCCGGGCGGGAGTCCTGAGCTGCTCGATGCGGATCGATGTCCGTAACGCTCAGACCCCGGTGGCCAGAGTATGGGCGAATCGCTGCCCATGAAGCCACCTTCTGAAACCACTCGCTTGCCGGGCCGTCGCCGCAGAAGGCACGTCCTTTCGCTCCCGGCCCCACCCGAGTGCCGCGTTCTTCCCTCCGCCCACGCACCGAACGTCGTTGCCGCGGGCCTTCCAGCGTTCGAAAACCAACCTTGAGCGCCTGCTTGCCACCGAACCACCGCTTGTCATCTCGTGCTGACAGCAGGACCCGCCATCCTTCACGCCACTGGAACCATGTCCCTCGATTCCCTCGTCCTCGATCTCGCCGCGCGGCTTGAGTTACCTGAGCTTGCCCTCAACGACGACCGAGTCTGCCAGATCGTTGCTGATGATGACCTGGCCGTCACCATCGAGGGAGAAGCGGACACGTTGGTAGCGGAGCGCATCGCCGCATTTTACAAGCGCTACTTGGCGGCCAACCAACTTACAATTGAAAACGGCGTCGAATGGG
>JBJXFS010000223.1:0-38976 GCA_046155625.1 Verrucomicrobiales bacterium
TGGCGAGCTGCGTGGATGACCTCGCTTTCGTTCGTTCGGTTTATGCCTCGAGCGACAATCATCCGGCCGCCCTGTTCGAATTCCTGACCGGGAATGCCTTTCAAGGCAGCCCTTCGATTGGCTCCTGGGTTACGTATGGCCTGGGAACGATCAACCAGAATCTTCCGGCGTTTGTGGTGCTCAGGGACGGGCAACCGTTCGGTGGCACGGCCTCGTGGAGTAACGCTTATCTGCCCACCGTTTACCAGGGAACACAGCTTCGAAGCGGCGCGGTTCCGATCCTCGATCTGCAACCGCCGGAGGAGGTCGGTCGTCAGCGCCAGCGTGACACTCTCGATCTGTTGCAGATGTTCAACCGCGAACACAGCCAGCGCAATCCCACTCATCCGGATCTGGAGGCGCGCATGGCCAGTTACGAACTCGCGTTCCGGATGCAAACCGAGGTGCCGGGCACGCTCTCCATTGAGGGCGAGCCGGAGTCGATCCGGAAACTTTACGGCTTGGATCAAGAGAAGACCAAGGCCTTCGGAATGCGCTGCCTCCTCGCCCGCCGCCTGGTCGAGCGCGGCGTGCGCTTCGTGCAGCTGTGGTCAGGCGGTTGGGATTCGCACGATGACATTCTCAAGGGCCATCGCGACGCCGCCGAAAAGGTCGATGTCCCCATCGCCGGACTGAGTCAGGATCTCAAGCAGCGCGGGTTGCTCGACGAAACTCTGGTAGTCTGGGGCGGCGAGTTTGGCCGCACACCCGACACCAACGAGGGCAATCATAAGAAAAACAAACCCGGCCGGGACCACAATCCCGGTGCCATGACCATGTGGTTTGCCGGTGGCGGCACCGCCGGAGGAAGGCTGATTGGCGCCACGGACGAGATCGGCAACAAGGCGGTCGAACAGCGGAAAAGTCTCAAAGATGTTCACGCCACATTGCTCCACAGCCTCGGCCTCGACCAATCGAAGCTCACGTATTACCACGCCGGGCGTTTCCAACAACTGACCGACACGGGCGGAACCGTCATCCACGAAATCCTCGCCTGATCCCGAAAAGGGACTTTGGGATTATTCTGTAATCCAGCCCGCCTTGCGAGCCTGATCGAACCGACGATTCGGTGGGTGGAGTGGAAGGCGATCAGATCAGTGCCGGACCAGATCTCGTAAGCCTTGCCGGGCGCGGCTTCGAAGCGGATCACGATGTCGGCCCCCTCGCGGCGGATCTCCTCGATGCGCAGGACGCTGCGCGGGTCGATCGGATTCGTTCCGGCGCGGAACTCCTGCAGGTTCGTCTGCCCGTCGCCGTCGGCATCGGCGTCGGGATCGCCGCCGGTCGGGCTGCCGAAATACTGCTGCTCGAAGTCATCGGGCATCCCGTCGCCGTCCGTGTCGACGACCACCAAGGAGGTAATTCAGGACACCCATTGAACCGGCTGACTAGCCGTGACCTTGGCCGGCCCACCCGATGAATGGGTGTCCCAGATGGCCGCCATTAATGGGGTAGGGAGACCGCGAATTCGCTCGGCGGCCTTGCTAGGTTCCTCCCCAACGCCCGGCTCCAGGACACCCTCGACCGCCTGCTGAACTTCGGGCACGAGTTCGTGCGTCGCCCGCGACGCGTTCCTCTCCGGTTATGCCGACGAGCGCGCCAGGGCCCTGCTCGAACGGGCCCATGGAACTGTCCCATGGAACTTCGCCGCCAGCGCGGGCAGGGTGGAGAACAGCAGGAAGAGGGCGAATAAAATCCGCATCAGGGTTTGATCAGCGACGCATCGCTGAAGATCGTGAAGGGGCAGTCGATGCCGGTGAAGGCCTTCTGGTAGCGGTCGCCACCGGCCTTGTCGCCCGTCACGTCGCGGATATAGATGTGCTTCACGCGGCCCTTGTTCTCCCGCGTGATTTTGCCGTAAATCTCGGGGTCTTTCTCGCCTGAATCGCCGATCAGGATGAAGCTGCGTTTCGGGTAGTCGGAGAGCAGCTTGTTGATGACGGGCGGCTTAGTTTCCTCCGACGATTTCATCATGTTGAAAACCGTCTCGTCCTTGAGGCGGAAGGTGCGCAGGTGGACGGAGCCAACGGGGTATTGCACCGTTTCCATGAACGAGTTGAGCGCCGGGTAAAGCTGCCACGGCGAAGAAGAAACGTAATGGAACGCGGCGCCCGATTTCGCAAGGCGCTGATACGCCGCCACCATGCCGGGCGACGCCTCGAACGGTTTCAGAAAGGTGTGTTTCATCAGCCTCTTCTTGTCGAGCACTTCGCTGATTTTTATCGTGTCGTCGATATCGGAAATTACGGAGACGCCTTCTTCCGGCACCAGCACGGCGCGGCCGGAAAAGACGCGCTTGTCGCCGTGCGGGAGCTGCGCACTGAAAGTTACTTCCGCTTTATCCTGCACCGGCAGGCGCAAATCGGTCTGCACATGCCCGTTTGCCCCCGTCTCGGGCAGCCGTGCGCTGGCCAGCGTCAGTGCGACCTGCTTGTCGCTTTCATTGTCGACCAGGAACCACCGCGCACGTTCCTTGAATATTTCCGAATCTGCCGCGCTTGCATCCAGCTCCAACGCCTCGATCAGCCCCGCTATCGCGCCCTTCCGCGTCCTGGAATCGCCTTCCGGCTCGAACACCCAGGCATGGACGGGCACGACCCACTGGTCGCCGTCCCTGCGGGCGGCTGTCGTGAAGAACACGATCTCCTCGTCATCCTTGATCAACGAGGCAAGGGCGGGCGACGGGAGGAGAGAGAGAAGAATGGCGGCGAGGAGGAGGATGCGCATAAAATGTGTCCTTGGATATTTCGATCTTTTTATCCTAGACGCCTGTTGCCTTGATGTCATCCAGGCTTTAGCTGCCCCGATAATCCGGTTGCAAACAAACGAGGCAACATCCGTGTAGAAAACTTTCATCCGTAGGCGATGGAGACATGGCGCAGGCGGGCGATGGCTTGCTCCCAGGGAGTGTCGCGGAAGAAGAAGTTTCACAAGAGGCATTGGAACCACGAAAGTCACGAAACACACGAAGAATTCAGTGGGGTAGGTCAAGCGACCTCCTCATCCATCAGGCGGACGCTCATCATTGGGCAACGCCTTGGTTTTTCGCGTGTTTCGTGCTTTTCGGGGTTCCCATCCGGGTTTCGAGGTTCATGGCAGGTCCGGCCACCGTGGCTGGGCGTGGGCGGACCTCTCGCCCATCAGATCGAACCTCGATCGAAACCGCGAAGGCTCCGCTTCAGGCCGGGCGGCATCACAATATACCTCCGGAAACAAGCAAACGGCCGCCCACACAACCGGCGCACCGGACGGGCTCCTCGCAGGCCCACTTCATGAGTGGGTGTCCCAAAATTCCCTCCCAAAATTCCAAATCCTTCTTGCCTCGCCGACGCGCCCTTGTAATCCGGTACATCTAATGCCATATTGCGACGTAGAATGGCATCAACGCCGCGTTTTTTCAGGACACCGACCAGGCATTTTTTCGGTTCGGGCCCCGGGGAACGGGCAAAACCTGGTGGACCCGGGCGCAGTTTCCGGATGCGCTGAGGGTGGATTTGCTCGACCCGGGAACCCTGCGTGAGATGGCGGCCCGTCCGGAGCGGCTCCGGGAGCGCCTGGCTCGAGACCCGCGGGTCGAGACGGTGGTGATAGACGAGGTGCAGAAATTGCCCGAGTTGCTCGAGGTGGTGCATGGGTTGATCGAGGAGAACAATAATTCAGGACACCCATTGATCCGGCTCACCAGCCGTGACCTTGGCCGGTTCACCCGATGAGTGGGTGGCCCGGATTTCTTGCAAGGCGATCCAGCCCGGCGTCAACGGCTCGAAGCGCTGCTGACCGCGCACGAACACCCTCTGTGATTCTTCATCACAATGTCGGCCCGATGCTCCAGGGCGCGAACTCCTCATCCCCCAGGCCGAGCCGTTCGCTCTTTGTCTTCCGCCCGCCGGCTACCTCCAAAACGAATTCGAACAGCCGTCGCCCCGTGTCTTCCACGGACAGGCCGGATGAAATCACGCCGGCATCGAAGTCCATGTCCTCGCCGAGCCGTTCAAACAGCGGCGTGTTGGTGGCGATCTTGATGGTCGGCGCGGGCTTGCTGCCGAAACAACTCCCGCGGCCCGTGGTGAATGCGATCAACTGACAGCCGCCGGCGATCAGGCCGGTGACGCTCACCGGGTCCAGCCCGGGCGTGTCCATGAAAACGAAGCCGCGGCTCCGCACCGGCTCGGCGTAGTGAATGACATCGTTCAGCGCCGTGGTGCCACCTTTGGAAACTGCGCCCAGGGACTTCTCATAGATCGTCGTCAGACCACCGGCTTTGTTTCCGGGCGACGGATTATTATCCATCACCACGCCGAACAAGCCCAGGTAGTGCTCCCACCACCGGATACGCTCCAGCAGTTTCTCGCCCACTTCCCGCGTCCGCGCGCGGCGTGTAAGCAGGTGCTCCGCGCCGTAAATCTCCGTGGTTTCCGCGAGCACACTGGTGCCTCCGCAGGCGATGAGCCGGTCGCTGGCGTTGCCGAGCGCCGGATTGGCGGTGATACCGGAATGCCCGTCGCTGCCGCCGCAGTTCGTGCCGAGGATCAACTCCGCCACAGGCACCGGAACGCGGCGCACTTCATTGAGCCGCGACAGCTGTTCCGCCGCGCGGCGCACCGCGACCTCGATGGTCCGTGTGGTGCCGCCGAGATCCTGCATGACCAGCGCCGGCGCATCGCTCCCGGGCTGGAACTGCTCTTTGATAAAACCCAGCGTGCCCGTTTCACAGCCGAGCCCGATGAGCAGCGCCCCGCCCACATTCGGATGCTGTGCATAACCGGCGAGCACCCGCGCGAGCTGGCGGTGATCATCGCCGGCATACTGGAGGCCGCAGCCGCCCTTGTGTGTCAGGGCCACGATGCCGTCCACATTCGGGAAATCCCGCGCCAGCACTTCGCGCGAGAAATGCGCCGCCACCGCCTTACTGACTGATGCCGAGCAATTCACCGACGACACCACGGCGAGATAATTCCGCGTCCCCGCGCGCCGCCCCGGCCGCACATAGCCGGCAAACGTGCGGTCCGTCACCGGCTCGGGGTCGGCAGGGATGTCCGTGGCCAGGGCATGATCCCGCGCGAAGCCCTCCGCACGGAGATTCTTCGTATGCACCCAGGCGCCCGCCGCGATGTCGCCCGTGGCAAAGCCGATCGTCTCGCCGAACTTCATCACCCGCTCCCCGCCCGCCAGCGCCCGCCGAGCCACCTTGTGCCCCGCCGGCACCGCCTCCGCCGCGCGCACACAGGCATCGGCGTCGAGGACATCGCCCGGCGTCAGAGAACGCAACGCCACACAGACAGTGTCGGCAGGATGCAGGAGGAGGGAATTCGGCGGGGCAGAAGGCATGACTTTGGAATGTGGCGCGGCTCAAAGCGGCTGCAACACGGGGGTGGACTCACTCCTTCAACGATGCCACATACTCCACGAGATCGCGCAGCTCGCGTTTCGTCAGCAGCCTGTCCATCGCCGGCAGCAGGTAGCGGTGCGTCTCCGCGATGAACATGCGGCCCTTGCCATCGAAGGAGAAGGCGACGGGATTGGCCAGCATCGGCTCGCTGGCCCAAAGGTCCGCGTTGAATCCGGCGGGAATCTTAGCGCGGCGCAATCCCTTCTGCGCCACATCGGGAGAATCGG
Organism: Verrucomicrobiales bacterium; assembly: GCA_046155625.1. Classification (GTDB taxonomy): domain Bacteria; phylum Verrucomicrobiota; class Verrucomicrobiia; order Verrucomicrobiales; family V1-33; genus CAJBME01. The sequence goes on from JBJXFS010000223.1 coordinate 5,656, forward strand.
CGGGCGTGCTGTCCACTTTGCAATCATAGGGCTGGAGGGCCCGGTTGATTCTCTTGTCCTCAGTGACGCCCTCGGCATCCACGGCACGGGAAGCGGAGGTGAGGAGGAGCAGTGACAGCGGGATGGCGAGTAAACGCGAACGCATGGGGCCGCCCATAACACCGCATCGCCTGGAATAAAGCAAAAGACTCCGCCACCAGGGCCTCGACATGAGGCTCACCGGCGTTGAAAAGACGAAGGTGATGCATCCGATCCTGGCCTGACGGGCTGAAGAGCGACTTCGAATCGATTCTTGCGATCCCTGATGAGTGAAATTACAAGAAACACACCATGCGCCTGAAATTTCTCGTGCTCCCGCTGGCTGGGACCCTTCCGGTTTTCGCGGCCGAAACGCCGCTCTCCTACAACCGGGACGTGCGTCCGATCCTGGCAGAGAACTGCTTTGCCTGCCACGGCCCGGACAAGGCGGCGCGCAAGGCCAAGCTGCGGCTCGACGTGCGCGAGGATGCCCTCGCCATGGAAGCGTTCGTTCCCGGGAAGGCGGATGCCTCAGAACTGGTCCGCCGCATCTCGACCGATGACGAGGACGACCTCATGCCGCCTCCGGAGTCGCACAAGGTCCTCACCGCCGGGCAGAAGCAGATCCTCAAGGAGTGGATCGCGCAGGGTGCCGAATACGAAGCGCACTGGGCCTATCTCAAGCCGAAGCGCCCGCCGGTGCCTGAGATGGGAGCGGGGCATCCGATCGACAACTTCCTGCTCGCGAAGATGCCCGCGGAGCAGCGCGCCCTGGCTCCCGGGGCGGACTCCCGGACGCTCGCCCGCCGGCTCTCCCTCGACCTCCTCGGGCTCCCGCCGTCCTACACCGGAATTGGAGATCTTTCCGCCGATCCCGCGGGCACAGTTGACCAGCTGCTGGCCTCGCCGCACTTCGGAGAGCGCATGGCAGTCCTCTGGCTCGACCTCGCCCGTTATGCCGACACCCATGGCTATCATAGCGACAAGACATGGAGCGTGACGCCTTACCGGGATTACGTGATCGAGGCCTTCAACCGGAACAAGCCCTACGACCAGTTCATCGTCGAGCAACTGGCGGGAGATCTCCTCGAGAATCCGACCACCGAGCACTATGTGGCCACCGGCTTCAACCGGATCAGCCAGCTTTCAGAAGAGGGCGGGATCCAGGATGCGGAATACATTGCGAAGTATTACTCCGAGCGCGTACGCACCACTTCGGTGGCCTTCCTTGGATCCACCATGGGCTGCGCGGAGTGCCACGATCACAAATTCGATCCGTTCACGGCGAAGGACTTTTACGCGATGGAGGCTTTCTTCGCAGATATCTTCGAGAAGGGCGCCTATAACGGCGACGGAAAATACAACGAGGGTGCTGACATCAATAAACACCCCGGCTTCAAGCTCGACCAGTGGGGACCGGCCCTCGACGTTCCGGATCCGGAAAACACCGCCGAACTGGAACGCATTGCCGTCAAGCAGAAAAAGCTCGAGGAGGAACTGCACCGCGAAACCCCGGAACTGGAGTTGGCCTTCAAGGAGTGGACGGCGGATTTGAAAATAAAGCTCGAATCGAACAAGCCGCAGGACGTGCCCATCCTCGACGACGAGGAGCTTCCGTTGAAAGACGTGCAAACCGTGAGCGAGCCGGTCCACTCCGGGAAGCTCGCGCGCCGGCAGGAGAACGGGGGGCTCGTCCAGCACATCGTGGATGCCGCAGGCAAGCCGGTCACGGTGGCCGCGGGAGACAAGCTCTTTGCCTACGTCTGGCTCGACCCGAAGAATCCTCCAAAGCAGGTGATGCTTCAGTTCAACGCCGACAATGACTGGGGTCACCGCGCCTGGTGGGGCGAGGATCTCATCCCCTATGGCAAGGGGAGCACCGGCGCGGACCACCACCACGCCGGGCTCCTGCCCGAGCCCGGCAAGTGGGTGCGCCTTGAAGTGCCCGCCGAGAAGGTGGGATTGCCGACCGGCAAAACCATCACCCAACTGGCCTACACCCAGCACGGCGGCACGGTCCTGTGGGATCTCGCCGGACGCCGAACCAATATCGACCCCTCCCTCGCAGCCTTGGCCGAACCGGCCCGCCAGGCTCTGCTCGACAGCGGGAACCAGGCGCTCACTGCGGAACAGATGGCCCCGCTCCTGGCCCACTACCGCACCATCGCGCCGTCACTGCAGCCGATCCGCGACCAGCTTGCCACCCTGGAGAAGGCTGCCAGCGACGCAAAAGGCTCGGCCCGCATGACGCTGGTCACCCTTTCCACCACACCGCGCGAAATCCGCATCCTGCCGCGCGGCAACTGGATGGATCGATCCGGCCCGGTGGTGCAGCCGGCTCTCCCCGAGTTTCTTGCCGGTGCGCCTTCAAAGGATGGCCGCCTCACCCGACTCGATCTCGCCCGCTGGATCGCCTCCACGGAGAACCCGCTCACCGCGCGCACCTTCGTCAACCGCGTGTGGTCTCTTTACTTCGGGACCGGGCTCTCCCGTGACCTGCAGGACCTCGGCAATCAGGGCCGCTGGCCGACCCATCCGGAACTCCTCGATTGGCTCGCGGACGAGTTCATGGAGAGCGGGTGGGATGTGAAGAAACTCGTGAAACTCATCGTCACCTCCCAGGCCTACCGGCAGTCCACGAATGCGGATCCCGGGCTCGTCCGGGGCGATCCCTACAACGAGTTCTACGCTCGCCAGAATGCCCGGCGCCTGCCCGCCGAGTTCGTGCGCGACAACGCGCTCGCCGTTGCCGGGCTGCTCAACGCGAAGATCGGCGGCGACAGCGCGCGCCCCTACCAACCGGCGGGCTACTATCGCGAACTGAACTTCCCCAAGCGCGAGTACGAGCAGCACAACGACGAAAACCAGTACCGGCGCGGAATCTACATGCACTGGCAACGCAGCTTCCTCCACCCGATGCTCCTCGCCTTCGACGCACCCGCGCGGGAGGAGTGCACCGCCGGGCGTGAAGCCTCCAACACCCCTCAGCAGGCGCTCAACCTGCTCAACGATCCGACCTTCGTGGAGGCTGCCCGGGTGCTTGCCGAAGACCTGATCAGGGATGGCCGGCCCTTTGATGAACGCCTGAAGCTGGGCTTCGCGCGCCTCCTCCACCGCGATCCGCTGCCCGGGGAAGCATCCGTCCTCAAGGGGCTCTACGACAAGCAACTCAAACGCTACTCCGAGAAGCCGGAGGACGCCGCCGCGCTCCTCAAGGTGGGACTTAAGCCGGCTGGAAGTGAAGCCAACCCGATGGATCTCGCCGCCATGACTGCAGTGACCCGCGCGCTGCTCAACCTGCACGAAACGATTACGAGATATTAACCGCACCCGGAACGCGCTGGCCTTCCGCTACCGAACGAATCCATGAACGATCCTATTCTCAACGCCATCAACCGCCGCACGTTCCTCAAAGGTACCAGTTATTCGGTGGGCAGCGCGGCGCTCGCCTTTCTCCTGAGCCGGGATGCCGTCCAGGCCGCGCCCCGGTGGCAAGGGATGCTCAACGGCAAGCTACACTATCCCGCCCGGGCGAAGCGCATCATCCACCTGTGCATGGCCGGCGGTCCGTCCCACCTGGAGACCCTCGACCACAAGCCGGAACTGGCGCGGGTCGACGGCAAGCCCATGCCCGAGTCCTTCACCAAAGGCCAGCAGCTCGCGCAATTGCAGGGCAGCCGCAACAACCTCAAGTGCCTCGGCCCGCAGCACGAGTTCAAGCCCTACGGCCAGTGCGGACGCCTGATGTCATCCGCCTTCCCGCACATCGCCTCGATCGCCGACGAGATCGCGGTGATCAAATCGATGTCCACCGAGCAGATCAACCACGACCCGGCCCACACCTTCATGAACACCGGCTCGGTGGTCCCGGGGCGTCCTTCCATGGGATCCTGGCTCCTCTACGGGCTGGGGGCCGAAACCGACGAGTTGCCCGGCTTTGTGGTACTGACCTCCATGGGCGGAGGCCAGGACCAGCCGATCGCGGCCCGGCAGTGGCACAGCGGCTTCCTGCCCTCGAAATTCCAGGGCGTGCGGTTCAATTCCAAGGGGGACCCGGTGCACTACGTCAGCAACCCGGACGGGGTAACACAGGAGGCCCAGGGCGATCTCCTCGAGTCCATCAACCAGTTGAACTCCCTGCTGGGCAGGCGGCAGCACGATCCCGAGATCGCTACCCGCATCGCGCAGTACGAAATGGCCTTTAAGATGCAGGCCTCGGTCCCCCATCTCGTTGACGTCTCGCAGGAGCCTGCGCACATCCTGGAACTCTACGGTGCCAAGCCGGGCGACGGGTCTTTCGCCTCCAACTGCCTCCTCGCCCGCCGTCTCGCCGAACGCGGAGTGCGCTTCATCCAGCTCTACCATCGCGGCTGGGACCACCATGGAGGCGTCAAAAACGGGATCAACGTGGTGGCCGGTCACGTGGACAAGGCCACTGCCGCCCTCGTCAAAGACCTCAAGGACCGCGGAATGCTCGATGATACACTCATCATCTGGGGCGGCGAGTTCGGGCGCACCCCGATGGCCCAGGGCGACGGCCGCGACCACCACATTAAAGCCTTCTCGCTCTGGATGGCCGGCGCGGGAATCAAGGGAGGGACGAGTTGGGGAGAAACCGACGAACTCGGCTATGCGGTGACCAGGGACGCCGTCTCCGTTCACGACCTGCACGCCACCATGCTCCACCAGCTCGGCATCAACCACGAGCTGCTCACCTACAAGTTCCAGGGACTCGACTTCCGGCTTACCGGGGTGGAGAAAGCGCGGGTGGTCAAAGAAGTCCTTGCGTAGCCGGCCGGCCGAGACCTCTGCCTCCGCCACGTCATTACTGTCTTCGCTTTAGCCCCATTTTTCCGGGAGGAACCTTCACGGCTCCGTCACGCGATGCGCCGCCGCGCCGCGGGGTCTCCCAGCAGTACGAAGTTACGCGCGTCCATCGCGGCTGTCCAGAGGCGCGCGATGAGCCAGGACGCTCTGCGGTCCAGCTTCTGCCGCTGACGCAGTGCGCGGATCATTTCCACCGCGAGCATTGCGGAAAGACTGGCGCTGCGTTCGCCGAACACGCGCGCGGCATGGCCGAGACGCCTGCCGAGCATGATGCGCTTCAGACACTCCGCGAAGTCCTTGTACTGGTGCGTCGCCGTCCCGAAGATGAACGAGGATGCCCATGCCCGCTCCACGTGCCCGATGAAGCCCAGCGCAGGCCCGGGCGCATGACCAAGCAGCTGTGCGGGTAGCGCGGCCTGGAATGGTTTCGGGGTCAGCGGACGCACGGTGAGGAGGTCGGGATTGCCCGGGAAATTGTCCTCCGCCGGCGTGCCTGCGCCGAAGCACGCGAAACAGAACCACACGAGGTGATCAAGACTGCCGAGAGCCGCAGCGTCGTCGGCAGTGACAATGTGTGCGGGTTTCACCGGCCCTCCCGGCGTGAAATCCTGACAAATGATGCTGCCCTGCCGCGTCGCCATGCGCGCATCATTCGGCGTGTGCTCCATTCCGTGCGTGGCACTGAATAGCACCGGCGCGGCATCCGGGCCTGACAACAGTCTCAGCAGCCGGTCCTTCGTCGCTGCCGCCCCGGCGTGCGGATGGATCTTCCATTTCGGCAGCGCTTTCAGTTCCGGCTCCATCGGCGCTATGAGCTGCGCCGCGCTGGCTGTCGTGGCCGCATCACCGGCATGAGCGGTGCCGAACAGCCCCGCCCGCGGCTGATGCAGCTTTGTGTCCTCCGCCAGGAGCACCGCCGCGGCATAGCGCCCGCAGGCTGCGGCATCCGCCAGGTGCATCCGGCCGACGGCGTAGTCGGACGCGAGTCCATACTGAAACTCGAACGGGATCGTCTCCGGACTGCCGACGATGAAGAGGTAATACGGAAGTTTGTCAGGCTCGCCGATGCCCGGGCTGACACCATGACGTTCCAGAAAAGCGTGTACCGGCTCAGGCACGCTTTCCTTCACCTGAAATTCGATCTCGCGGAAGCGCTCGGCTTTGGTGGCAATGGCCTCGCCGCGGCGGCGGTTGAGCAGCGGAGCGAGCGCGGCCCGCACATCCGCAGGCACGTCGGGTGCCCAAATGACGCCGTAGCCGCAATCGGCAAGGTTGTCAGGATTGATCCCGTCGGCGAGGCCGAATCTCTCTCCGGCGTCCTTCGCCGCGCGCGAGGCCCACGGCTGCCGCGCGCCGCCGAATGAACCCATGATCCATTCCGCCAGTGTCTCCGGCGTGACCGGAGGGACCGCTGGGCCGCCGGAGTCGGCGTCAATGCCCATCGGGAGGAGTTCGTCGGGTTCAGGCATCGCGTGGTCTGGTTTACATTGACTGGGTGAGACCGGAGGCAGTGTCCTGCTCCGAGGACTGTAGATTGCTGCTCAGCGAATCCGCCTCGCCTCGCGCACGCGCCTCCAGGCTCGCGAGCGGGACGATGACGTGTTCCGTCTCTGCAGCATCGCTCGGCTGGATCTGCCCGCGGACAGATGTCAGGCCCTGCTCCCAGTCGAGGCTCGTCGTCCACGGTGCGATCAGTGCCAGGGCTGCGGCGACGGGGCCTCTCTCATCCTTCGTGCGGCGCTGGATGCGCTTCAGGCCGTCCACGAGCATCCGCGCGCCCATGGTGAAGGCCGGCAGACCGCGGTCCACGGCGGCGACAAAGCGCTCCGTGGCTTCAGGGATTTTACGCAGCCGCAGCAGGGCGGTGGCGTGAATGACCGCGCCGTCTGACCACTGCGGAAACAGATGGTCGAGATTTCCGAGCCACTCGAGCAGACGCCCGGCGTTCTGGCCTCCGATCGTTGCGCCGGGATCGTCCCATGCCTGGGTCTGCATCAGGAAATAGGCACCGACGAGCGCGCCGGAGAGGTCGTCCATTTTTCCTCCGACGAGCTGAATGGCCTCGCCGATGAACCCCTCGCCAGCCGCCCGGGCATCCACGAGATTTCCGCGCGTCATGTAGCCGAAGATGGCCATGGCGCGCTGATTGCGGAATTGCGCCGCCACGCTCCATGGCGAGTCTGAGGGATTCCCGGCGACCGACGGATCCGGCCGCAGCAGCGCGGTCTCTGTGCGGGGAGGCAGACAGAAAATCGTGGAGAGGCGCACCTGCGAATCCGCCAGAGCCGTGGCGCCAGTGTCGTGAGCTTCGAGAAACGACGGGCCATCCGTCGGCGGCAGATTAATCTGGCGGTTGCGCTGCGGTGGCCCGGCTTCCTGATGCCAGTCGCCGGTCTCACTGGCTGGGGTGGGGCTGAGGAGAATGGCGCAGCCACCGGAGCGGCTGATGGCGTGCAGCCGCCACGTGTTCCACTCCGGTGCGCGGAGGCCCGCCGTCGGTGCGCGAGGGCCCGTCGATTGTGCCGAGGGACCACGGACAAGTTCGGCCGACCGTGTGGCCTCCCGGTTGCGCGCATGGTCCGGCATCCGGGACTGCCGTGAGGACTGCATCAAATACGCCCATGCGCTCGTCTCGCGCGGAGAGTAGGCGTGGGCGTCCAACCGCACTGCCACCTCGACCCCGCCGGCAGCGATGGCGGTTTTTGTCAGGAGAGCGCCATTGGGCAAACGGCAGCGAATGAGATAGGGCCCCGGCGGCAGTTCGCTGAAGACAACGGCCCCCTGAGAATCCAGGGTCTGCCGGAAGCTGATGCAGCCGTCCTCGCCGTGGATCGCCTCCACCGGCAGCCAGCTGAGATCAGCGTGACCCGCATCGAGCTGGACGCGGATGCTGTTCATGGCAGGACAGGCGGAGCGGAGATTTCTATCGGTGCCATCACGGGCGGCAGCGCCTGGATGGCACCCTGGTGGACAGGTGCCGCGGACGGCGGCAGCGAGGCTTTCAGTGTATAGTCGCCTGGCGGGATTTCCCACCGCCACGCTGTGGCGCCCGGCGTTCCCTGAAACAAGGAGCCTCCGGGCGGCACGGGGGCAAGCTCCACGGCGAGCTGCGCACCGGGTGACGACGAGATCACGACGACGGAGCCCAGCACTTCCGGCGACTTGATGCTGGCGAGCGGCTTGTTGAATCGCACCTTGCCGCCTGGGTCCAGCGCGATAGGCAGACCTGGCTGGCTGGTGCGGTCGAGCCATTCTGCCAGCGCCTGCTTGAGCGAGTCGGTGGTGACGGGCCACGGATTGCGCGACCCGACCGGCGACGCGCCGAAACGAGTCAGGCACTGGACGAGCGCGTTGGTGAAGACGCTGGGGCTTCCGGCGTTTCCGTAGGCGAGCTGATCTGGGCCGAGCGCGGAATACACAGGGCAGTCACGCCGCGAGAAAGTGCCGCTGCCGTCGTCGTCGATCAGCGGCGAGCCCAGAGTCTTGCCGCGCGCCTGAATCGCGGACGACCGGTCCTGACACGCGTCCACAAAGTAGCACTGCGTCTCCGCGGTGCAGCGGTCCATGCACTCCAGCGTGAGATCGAAGTCGATGCACGCGTCCCACGGCTTGATCGGACTGCTGCCCGCGTCCTCCGGCAGCAGATAGAGGGCGTCGGTGCGGATGCCGTGTCCGCAGAAGAAGAACAGGGCGATGTTGTTCTTGTGCTGGCTGCAGGCGGCAAACCACTCGGCGAACACGTCGTCGATGTTTTTCCGCGTGGGCACCGGCACGGCGTGCACCGTGCCGTCCGGAGCCGTATAGCTACCGCCGCTGAGCAGCATCCGCAGGGAACCCCGCGGGACTCCGGATCGGGAGTAATCCTCAGTGAACCAACGAGCGAACTGCTCCGCGGACGGCACCGGCGAGGTCAACTGCCCGAGCGCCTGCAGCACCGGCGAGTCGCCGATGCTGCCACCGTTGAGGTGCGGGTAGTCGTTCACGCCGATCACCAGCGCGTGCGCAGCGGGAGTTCCGGGGTGGTCGAATATCGCCATGCGGAGAGGACAGGTGATTTGTCAGGCAAGGCCAGCAGCCGCCAGCGCGGCGTGCCAGCGTGCGGCGACCGGGGCGTAGCCCGTGTCGTTGGCGTGGATTTCATCGTGCCACTGACCGGCGGGCACGGTACCGGCAGTGTCAACGAGCATGAATTTTCCGCCGGAGTTCGCGGCGACTTCGCGCAGGCCGTCGCGGAAACGGCCAATCACCACTCCAATCACGGCGTCCTTCTCCTCCTGCTGCGTGATGCCGTGCGCCTCCAGTGGACCTCCCAGCCACTTTCCGTCTCCACCGCTGTGTGGACGAACAAAGTCGTAGCAGTGCACGAAGATCTGTGCGGCCGGCCGTGCCCCTGCGACCTTCGCGGCGATGGCCCAGTAGCGGTTCACCACCTCGACCAGCGCCGAATTGAACGCCGCATTCAGGAAGCGCAAGGGATCGCCCCCGGGCGTGAAGTTGTTGGCCTGCGCATTGACCTGATTGCCGAAGGCCGCGTCGTCCAGTTCGCCCGCCTCGAACGTCACTTCCACATCGTCCCGCAGCTTCCAGCCGAATGAGAACGGCGAGTGCAGCACGGGTTCATAGTAGCGGCGGAATTCCTCGGGCGGCGTGTCCTCATTCTCGAGGATCGCCTTAAGGGCTTTGCTGCTGATTTTGATTTTCTCGGCCATGGCAGGTTAAGGCTGGTTTTTGAGAAGGCCTGGTTGTTTTCCGGCGGATGCCGGTCGGGCACGGTTGAGGATCAGCCGAAAATAATCTGTCCGGAGTGAAACAGCCGCACCCTGGGAGCCTCTCCGATGCCGAAATGCGCTTCCTCGTCCGTGCCCCGCAGCACATCGACCTCCTTCAGCCCGAAGGTTAGGCCGGTGCGCCTCTCGAGTTCCTCCACAGTGACTTGGTCCGGGACGAACCTTCCGGGGTCGAAGCCCGGCAGCGGAAAAGCGCCCTCCTCGGGCATTACGTCCAACTGGCTCTGCACAAACGCCGCGGCCAGCAGCCGGTTCTCGCCCTCGTGCACGGCGACGATCAGTTTGAAGAACTCCGACGGCACCGCGATCGCGCCGTCGCGGTAGAGGAGATCATCGTCACTGAAAATCGGCCCAGTGAACACGCTCAGGCGGCTGCGGTGCGCCGTGCCCAGGTCGAGAAGGTGATCCTCAAGGCCACCCCAGAGGCCGTCGTTGAACGACTGTACCTGCGGCACGGCGTTCGTGTAGTAAAAGGTGTCGTCGTTGGCCTGCTTCGCCAGTTCGCGTGAGCCCCACAGCGGGTCTTTTCTTCTCACCATGTGCCCGCGACTGAACGTATCCCCTCCGTAGAGCACCTCGTCATCGTGCTGGACGTCTGGAGCGCGCGGATCAAGTCTCCAGCTCCGCCGCGGAATCTGGAACCAAGGCTCAGCGCCGTCAATGTTCACCGCGCTGACCCGGCAGAACCGCCGTGCGGTGCTCATGATCACAGAGAACCTGCGGTAGCGGAACGCGAAAGACGAGGCTGGATCTGCATCCGGCGGACGAACAGCATCGTCTTCGTGTGCTCCGAGCGCAGGCAGTGGCACTGAGAAGCCCTCGCCGAGAAAGTCCGCGTCGTAACCGTCGCGGTCAGAAAAATGGGGAGACATGACAATTGTTACTTGGCAAATTTTGAGCACCAGTAAAGCCCGAATTCCAAGGCCCTGTCAATCACCAGCGCAATGAGCGAATCAGAGTCATCGCTCGCGACACCACGGCTGTCTTTCACAAAGCGAGTGAAACGCGTGATGCCCATCTCGACGATGCGCTCTGGAGGCGGCACGCACAGCGGACTTCCGAAACGGGCGAACGGGCCGTGTTGTTGCACGGGGCTGGATGCATGCTGACACCCGGAAGAAGCGGACGCTTGAGAATCTCACCGCCTGCGCTGAATCTCCGCCATTGAAAGACTCACGCGTTCAGATCTCCACCCGATGAATATCGACTCCCATCACCACTTTTGGAAATATAGCGCCGCCGAGTATCCGTGGATCGATGACTCGATGACCGCGCTCCGCCGCGATTTTCTGCCGGACAATTTGAAACGGGAACTCGACCACGCGGACATCCATGGCGTCGTCTCCGTGCAGGCACGGCAGACCGTCGGCGAGACCGAGTGGCTGCTCTCCCTCGCGGAACAGCACCACTTCATCAAGGGCGTCGTCGGCTGGGTGCCGCTCGCCCACGCGGGGGTGCGGAGTGTGATCGAGGGATTCGCCCCGAACCCCAAACTCAAGGCGATCCGGCACGTCGTGCAAGGCGAACCGGATGACCGCTTCATCCTCGGCGCAGACTTCAATCGCGGCATCTCGCTGCTGAAGGACTTCGGTCTCGCGTATGACATCCTCATATTCGAGCGGCACCTGCCGCCTTCGATTGAGTTTGTGGACCGGCATCCGAAGCAGGTCTTCGTGCTCGACCACGTCGCAAAGCCGCGCATCAAGGACAACGCCATCGAGCCCTGGCGGAAGAACATGAAGGAAATGGCCCGCCGCGAGAACGTGTATTGCAAGGTGTCAGGAATGGTCACCGAGGCCGACTACAAGAAATGGAGCGAGGAGCAGTTGCGCCCGTATTTCGACGTGGTGCTGGAGGCCTTTGGCCCGAAGCGGCTGATGTTCGGCACCGACTGGCCGGTGTGCCTCGTGGCGGCGAGCTATGTGCGCTGGGTGGAACTCGTCCATCGCTTCGCCGACAAATTATCGGCGGCTGAACGCGAGTGGCTGTTCGGGAAAACGGCCATGCAAGCGTACAAGCTCGAGGCCTGAGCGGATGTCCCCGCCCTCCGGCCGTCCCATGCCGGTCCCGCAACAAGTCAGAACCGGGAGCTTCACCACCATCTCACGCGCCAGCTCCTTCACCCGCTCGACCCGTTCCGGCGGCCCTCCCTTGGCCCTCAGCCTAAAAACCCGGATGGGAACCACGAAAAAAACGCAACACACGCAAAACCACGGCGTTGCCCAATGATCACCGTCCACCTGATGGATGAGGAAGTCGCTTGACCTAACCCAATGAATTTTCGTGTGTTTCTTGACTTTCGTGGTTCCGATGTCCCTTTTTGGGTTCAGCGCCTCCACGACCAGCCGGTCCCTGAGCGTGCGTGAGCGGCTCGCCTTCACACCCCTAGCTCCCATCGAAAAATGGCTCCCATTTGGCACGATGACCATCCTTCCCCGCCTTGACGCTTCTGCCTCACTCACTGACTATTCATGGTGCGCGATATAGGGTTCGAACCTGTGACCCCTCCCGTGTCAAGCTTCAAATAACTAACGATGAGTTACTTACTCTCTGTTGGCGGTGTTACATGGGGCCATGCAGACCCATGCGAAATGGCAAGGTGTAACAAGGAAAGGTGACAGCGTTCTTGTGAACCGCTTCAGTGAGGAGCCCTTTTCCTAACACGGCAAGGGCCTCTTCTCTATACCGATCTTGTGTACTCGCGAACCGAAGAGTTCCGGTCGCTACCGACTCAGAAGCGACGATGGGCGGCTTATCGAGACTACTGCCAAGGACCGCGACATAGCTCCGGTGAACTTCACTGGTCGATACTGAGACGGCGTTCGACAACGCCAGTCAGGCCCGTGTCCCGCCGAGCACGGCGGAGAGCCAAGCATTCACGCGTCGCTGGATTTTTCCGTTGGTGCTTCAAGGGGGAAACCTCTGTCATCGCAACGAGTCTCCATGTCGCGCAGAAGTGCGGGCTTCTCTCAGTGCGAGGACGTTTTCTCGAGCACGGCATGCAATTCGCAAACGCGTTTGTGCAACAGCTGGGCGGCTTCTTTGCGCGAGGCATACGTCGCGCCGACCTCGAATGCCACCCATGCCCGTACCCTGCGTTTGCCGAAGAGGTTCAGAAGATGCGGCAGCAATGTCATGTCCCGCCAGTAGCAGACCTCGTCGGAAACAGATCCCTCATCGAGGTGATACCCGATTGCGGCGGGGACCGCTGCGCAACCGCAAAGAATCACTGGCTCAAGGAGGGACGAGCGGAAGGGTAAGACGGAACTACCATCCGAACTCGTGCCTTCGGCAAAAAGAACGACGACCACGCCGGCCGCCAGGGCCTCTGCGATGCGCAGATTCGCCTCCTCAACATCAGAACGACGGCTGCGATCGACGAAGATCGTTCCTGCCATTTTCGCGAACAAGCCCAAGACAGGCCAGCCCGAGACTTCCTTCTTCGCGACGAAGGCGCACGGCGCGATCGAACTGAAGGCAAGGATGTCGAGATAGCTGAGATGGTTGCTGACGATCATCCCGGACTTTGACGGCGCGCCACGGTGTTCCAGTTCCAAGCCAATCAATCGCGAAATGATTAGACTCCATCGGTGCAGCCATAAAGCCCGCCTGCACAGTGCTGCGGTACGGCAGCGAGAGCAGAAAACGCGTACGTAGTCTGCCGCTGCGATTGCAAGCGCCAGTGCCAACCCAGCACAGCGAATCCCGGAGCGCCCGACTCCGGATGCCATCCCCGGACGCCGTTGGGCTGCGTGTGGTACGCCAATGGTCGTCGCAATGGTGTGACCGATCATCGTAATCAAATGCCGAAGTGTGATTTCGCCGGCTTTGCCAACGCCTGAATATCGAGCAGCGTGAGAAAGTCGATGGTGCCGAACTCCCGGTCGATCGCCGGTGGTCCGCAGATCTTTGCGCCAATCGAAAGATAGGTGCGCAGGAGCTTCGGTGGCGGGGCGCACGTCGCAGCGAGAATTTCGAGCGGGCAGGCAAAGGCGGCCGTCGGAATCGTCAGAAGCCGGGGTTCGGCCAGGAAGCCGTTGTCGACAAAAGAGGCGTGTGTCGTCGCGCCAACGGCCGGGTCCTGCGAAGTGAGGGAACTGCAACCGATGAGATACCGCGCCTGGCGTTCCCGCGCGTAAAGCATGATGCCCCGCCAGAGCAGTCCGAGGACCCCCAGGTGCCGGTGGTCGCGATGCACGCAGGCGCGTCCGAGTTCAATCATCTCGCAACGAAGCGACTCGTAAGGCGTGAAGTCGAACTCCTGCTCGCTGTAGTAACCGAGATGCGCGGCGGCGAGTTGACCGGTCTGCAGCCGATAAGTGCCGACCACCTGGCCGCTACCTTCATCCTCGACCAGCAGGTGGTCGCAGTAGCTATCGTAGGCATCCTCGTCGCGCCCGAGAGCGTGAGAGGCGGCAAGGCCCTCGCCGAGTTCGAGATTGAAAACCTCGAACCGCAGCCGCTGGACGGCGTGCAAGTCTTGTGGAGTTGTCACCAGACGAAGCTGGTACTTGGTGCGACGCCTCGTGTCATGGCGTACATCGAGAGTGGCAGTCGTGGTCATTGTAAGCGGAGTACGGTGGCGCCGATCTGCCCCACTCTTGCACTGCGAGACATTTAAGCAGACTCGGCCGTGGCGGCGCCAGTGAGCGAGGTGAGCAGCAGGAAGCGGATCTCGTCGGCCGCGCGAAAGCGCGGGAGCTGTCGCGCAGCGCGCTCGAACGTACGGCGGGTGAGCGCGAGGGCCTCAGCGGGCGATGGCGTCACTTTCGCGGCAAGACGAAACACCTCGGGGTAGTAGCGAGCGACGAGATGATTGAAACGGGGGCTGTTGGTTTTCATATGAGTATCCCGCAGGCAGATTCGTCGGGTTCCGCGCGGATTCCTTACACTTGGTTTGCAGCGAAAGTTCGTGGGTCGTCTTCGGCGTCGGAGCGCAACAGAGCGGGCCGTCGTGGTAGCGCATCGTGGCATACTGACTTGTGGCGACGACCTCGGTGTAGCTCACGGTGGCAGCGTCGGGTCGATGCATGCAGATGCTAAATGGACCGATGACCGGGTCATGGGACGCGTGGAGACGACGCAGCCAGGGGAGCGTGCCGGCGTCGGGTGCGCCTGCGGCCTTTTGTGCGGTGCGGGAGCGTTGACGTTGTGCCCCGTGCTCGTCGAACCCGGAGGAGAACCAGTGATGCCGTTTCCACGGATAATGGAGTCCAGCAAGCGTCTTCTGATTCCATCGGAACTCATGGAGGCTCCGCTCGCTCGAAGACACGACCACGAGGCGAAACGGTGCCATGCTTCGCAGTCGCTGCGTCGCGAGCACGGGGCGCACTTCGGTAATGGTACCAGTCGCCATCAAGGCGGGAATGATGCCGCCACGGCTCGTGCGGCTGCGTGTCGGATCATTCGCATTGGAATACCAATTGAGCAGCGCGCAGCAGAGGCCGCTGTCGTTCACGCCGATCCACGTCCCGCCGGTGGGCTCCGAGGGATGAAGCGAGTCGTGACCGGCTCGGTGGTGAATCCGGGGTGCCACGGCGACCGGCCGCGAGCGCGATTCGTCGCGATTCATGCCGAGGAGAAAGCCGTCGGCTCGGGGGATGAAAGTGACGGAGCACATCAGTCGGCGATGGGGTAGGAGGCGACCAGTGCGCTGTTCTCGCGCCATGCGCGGAAGAGCGACGCGATCGTGGGCGCAGCGGCTCCCTGCGCGCGGTTTGCAGCGCCGATTTCGAAGACGAGGCGCCACTGGCGGAAAAGCGTGCGGTAGGCGGCGAAGAGGGAGTTGCGCGCGTCGTAGATGCTCGTGGCCTCGGCGCCGGAGCCGTTCAATTCGACAATCGCAAATCGCCCGGTGCGCAGGTCGTCGTCGCTCGCATAGCGAAGATCATAGCGCCCGATAAAGACCCCCGGGATACGCTGTGAGATGGCGTCGATGACTGCTTCGAGTTCGGGCGTGAGGAGGTGCATGCCGTCGAGAAAAATGCAGCCTTGCGCGTGATTGCCGGCCTCGACGAGCTGAAGGCCTTCGCCATCCGCGAGCACCTCGTTTCGCCGCGCGACGAAGCGTTTCAAGTAGGTCCCCGCGATGAGCCTCGCGCGCGGATCCGTGAGGATTATCTCGGCGAGCGTTCGCCTGCCGTCCCCGGTGATGAATGGAAACACTTTCTCCGTGATCGCAAAAATGCGTCCCCTGCTCTCATGCGGAAATCGGAAATAGAAAACGCCGATCTCGCGCGGACCGGGCGCGTATTGTTGAAGCAGCACCGGGCCGCTCAGGCTCGCGAGATACGCCGCGGCGGCCTCGTGGCTGCGAATCACGCGTACCCCTGCGCCGCGCTGACCGACGTCCGGCTTCAGCACAAAGGGAAATGTGACTGCGTGCTCCGCGCACAGCCGATCCAATTCCGCAATGCGACCCTCCGGCGTGGAGGGAGGCAGCAGCCAGCCGTCCGCATTCTGCTCAGGCGCGGCGGTGCGCAGCGCACGCAGGATTTCGTGCTTCGATTCCCCGACGAGACCGCCGCGCGTCATGCCGGGATTCGCGATTGCCGGCAGGCTGAATCCTCGAAACCGGATTCCGAGCCATAAGTAATAGGCGCCGACCGGTGCGTAGAAGATCCACGACGGCCAGAACTCCCACCGCCAGATCCGCTGCGTGAACGCCGTCACGCGGCACCAGATGCCTTCGGCTTTCGGATTGTGCCCGCGGCGCAGAAGCGGACGGACCAGCACCACGAGCACGACCAGCGCGACGAGCCACCATGCGTCATGGAGCCACTTTGCGAGGCGCATGGTCTGGCTTTCCGAGAGCAGCGCGGCCGCACCGATGATCCCGCCGACCCACATCACACCCGCCGCCGCCGTGATTGCACCGAACGCGGCGGCATTCGCTTTCAACAGCCCCGCTGCGATGAGCGTCGGCAGCCGCAGTCCGGGCACGAAGCGGCTCAGCCACAACGCGCCCCAGCCGTGATTGGCAAACCACGCCTCGCCGCGTGCGAGCTTGTCCGTCGCGGCGACGCGATTGAGCAGCGCCTTCCCGTAGCGTCGAGCGAGGCCGTATAGCACGATATCGCCCGCCCAGATCCCGAGGAAGACCGCGGCCATGCCCACCGCCCAGTGCAGATTCCCTGTGCCGACGAGCGCAGCCGCGCCGAAGAGCGCTGCATCCTCCGATGCAAAGGTGAGCCCGAAGAACGACAGCGCCTGCGCGAACTGGACCCAGGGCGACAGCATGTTCACGCGGCGTTGAGTTGCGCCAGGTGCTTGAGCGTCGAGGGAGCGACGCCGAATCCTGACGGCACCGGCACGTCGAGCATCCCGCACATCACGCCGATGAGCGCGTAGTGGTGGATCGCGTGTGCGACCGCATACATCAGTTCGCGCCCGAGCGTGGAGAGCGCGACGGGCGCATCTTCATCGCCGTAGCTCACTTTGCTGCGGACACGGACCGGGCGCGTGAGCCATTCGGAAGGGATGTCATGGCAAGCGGTGAAAATGCGGCGCGTCTCGCCGAGTGCGAACGCGCGGCTGTTTTCGATTCGCGGGTCGCGGCGGCGGTTGTCGTAGTTGAGTTCATCGGCGTCGAACGCATCGATCAGGCTTTGAAAATGATCGAGGCAGTGCCGGTAATGGCCGCCGATGGTGGCATTGAACGCCTGCGGCAGGTGTTTCGTGTAGGAGCCGTCGCTGAGCGAACCGAGGAGGATTTCCCCCTGCCGCAGCACCTCCGTCACACCGCAGAGTATCGGGTCGTTCTTCATAGGCGAGCCCCGATCAGCGGCAATGCGTGCCGATGGATGAATGCGACGACCGCCGCACAGACCGCGGTGACAAGCGCGAGAATGAACAGCAGCCCGCCATCACCCATCACGACGATCCCGAGCACGGTGAGGTGCGAGAAAATCGCGCCGCTGATCACGCCGAGTGCGATCACCGCGCCGAGCCACGCGAAGCCGGGCACGAAGAGCAACACCGCGGCAATCAGTTCGGCGACGCCTGATGCGATGCGGCCCCACGGTTCGATTCCCACCTTGGTGAAAATGTAAACCGACTCAGGAGCGCCGGTGAATTTGAAGAACAGGGTTTGCAGCAGGATCACAGCAGCGATGACGCGTGCGCCATAGTCCAGCCAGCTTCCAGATTTGAGGAGTGTTTGCATGGAGTTGGTGCGGGTTAGGTCGCGCCCCACGCAAATTCCTTACAAAGAAAAACGTCAGGGCCTCACCAGCCACCCACCCACCGCCTGGAGAAGTTCTGGCGAATCGCCTGCGCTCACCCACGCCGCGATCGCGGCCGCTGGAGCCGGCGTCTTCTGTTGCGGCGCTACCGCCGCGGAAAGGCGACCGTCCCCGGGGGCAAGCTTCACCCATTGATGATGGAGTACGACAAAGTCGTGCCTCAGCTGGCCCCCCGGGTTCTCTCCACGCTGCACATCTGTGTTCAATCCGCAGCCCAGCAGGGCGACTTCGACCCACAGCGCGCAGGTGTTTCTCCACCCGGCGTGAATGCAACCTCGAGGTGCCGCGAATCGTGCTGTGCAACCCGCCGATGAGAACAATTCTGCGAGCGCGACCCACGTTTCCCCGCCCTCGAATGCGATCGGCACTGCGAAAAGCGGCGCTTTCGCGAGAATCGCGACGGCGAGGAACGGAATGAGTTTCATGCGGCGGTCTGGAGAAACGGCGAGCCGGCGATCGCGGCGCTCACATGTTCGCGCCGCGCTGCCGGCATTTGCAACCACGATACCAGAAACGCGCAAAGGCTCTGCCTGTCTGGAAGGTGACCGAGGAAACCCGGCGACAGGACGAAGCCGAAGCCATCGCCATAGGCGCGGCCATTCACGACGCAGGCGTCGGTACGATTCTCCATCACCTGACGCCGCGCCTTGCCGATCGCGTCCGCAGGCGTTCCATCGAGTTCGAATTTCCATCCGACGATGAGGCTGCCCGGAAACCAGTCGCGTAAATGCGAGATGAGTTTCGTCGCGGTTTCGAGCTGGATTGTCAATGCCCCGCCGCGGCTCGCGATCTTTGCCCCGCCCACTTCTCGGCCAGTCGCATCAGCGACCCGTTGCACGCGGTAGTCACAGAGCGCGGCGGCGTGGAACACACCGGCGACATCACTCAGCTCACCCAGCGTGCGGAGCTGCCGCGCGAGGTCGTCATTGGTCGTGAATTTCCGCAACTCTGCGCCAGCGGGTGCGGCGGGGTGTGTCGCCGCCAGACCGCGCAGGCAGATGGTTTCAAAGCCCGCGTCCGCAAATGCCGCGCTGAGCAGCGCGCCAAGTTCGCCAGTCGAGAAGTTCGTGATGCGCCGCACTTCATCCACCGGCTCAAAGCTCGGCCCGCAAGTGACGATAACTTTCACGAGTGCGCCCGATTATTTCCCCTTTTTCGCCACGAGCCCCGGCCAGTTCGCGTCAGCCTTCGCGAGATTGCCGGAGGTGTCCTTGCTGAACTTGTCGCGGATGCTCTTGTCGTACTGGAGGAGCAGGCGGCCGTTCACGACCTGGAATGCATCCGGCTCCACCTTCGCCGTGCTGTTCTTGGACACCCCCCACGCGCAGTAGCCGCCGAACTGCGGTGCGTATTTCGCCGGTTCCTTGTCAAACGCCGCCTTGTGCTCCGCTGATGCGAAGTGATACGTGCCGCCACCGTGCGTGGTCGAAAACCGCGGGCTGCCTTTCACCGGTTTGCCGTCGGTGAAGTATGCGACAACATCGTAGCCCTGCACGGCGAGGCCAGACTTATCGACGTTAATGAGCGTCTTCGATTGCGCGAACACGCTGTCGCCCGTTCCGAGCACGATGGCGAATGCGAACGCTAGCTTCGCAAAGTTGCGGAGGATGGAGTGGAATCGAGTTGGAGTTTTCATTCCACGGTTTGTCGTGCCAGGCGCGCGTTCCTTACACCCCAGCTTGCGGCGCGGCTGGACCTCCCGCCTGGGGAAAATGAAAACGCGCTCCCGAACCCGGGAGAGCGCCTTCATACACCGCCTGTCGTCTTGGTCAGCTTTGAGCCAGCTCACGGCACGCCTTTGCGCAATCGCGGCAGGTCTTCGCACAGCGCAGCATCGACTCGTCGCCCTTGAATTTCTCGCACTCCGCCGCGCACTCATCGCAAGCCTTGGCACAGCCCTCGGCGGCGATCTTTGCGAGCGGACCGAAGCACGCGCTGGCGCACGCGCCGCAGACTTGCGAGCAGCCCGCGCATAGCTCGAGACATCGCGCGTATTCCTTTTTGCCTGCGGCCAGATTTTCCGTGCAGTGGCGGATGTGTTTCGCGCATTCGACGAGGCAGGCGGCGCACGCTTTGGCGCAGTGCTCGGCCTGGCTGTTCGGGTGGCTTGTATGTTCGACCGCGCGCGATGTGGCGGCGCTCGCGAGGCCGATGGCGGCCGCGCCAAGCGTGCGCACGGCGTCGCGGCGTGTGTGAATGGCGGGACTTGTGTTGGTGTTCATGGTGTTGTCTGGTTTCGGTCAATGCTTGGAGTGAAGGGAATGGAGTAAAGCTGGGGTTCAGATGACTCTGTCTGTCGGGGGCGCCGCGAATTCCTTACAATCGATTGCCGAGGGCGCGTCACCTCGGTCGCAGGCTTGTGACCCGGAGGACTGGCGTGTCGCCGTGCAGTTCCAGACTGCCTTCGACTTCGATCAGTGTGCCGGCGAGTTGCACATCATAGCGGAGCGGCTCGTCGCCGGGGCCGGCAAGGAAGAAGACGACGCCGTCGCCACGCGCGTCGCACACGAGAAGGCCGGGCGGCACGCCGCCGCTTAGGCATCGGATGGCACAGCCGCGATGGACCTTGCCCGTCGCGGGACGCATGACGCCGGTGTAGCACTTCGTGTCCACGAGTTCGCCGACGAACCGTCCGGTGCCGAGCGACGCGGCGGCGTCATCAACGAGCGACGTGCGTCCCGCCGCCGACTCCCGCTGCCACGCCGCGGCACTTCCCTTCGGGCCGCGGCTGTCGTCGCGCAGGTCAGCGGGACGCAGCCCTTCCTTGTCCGCCTCGAGCACGGTGAAGGTGTCCGGCCTGTTGAGCTCGATCATGTGCAGCGGCTCACGGACGATGAGGCTGCCGCTGAAGCGCACGCGCTTCCCGTGCGCACCAGCGATGATCGCGGGCGGACCGAATTTTCCCGCACCAACGAGGATGTGATCGATCGCCTTCCCATCCACGCCGCTGAGCCGCAAGCGCGGGATCGGATGCTCGAAAAGGATGCCTTCGAATTGCTTTTTTAGACCGAACTCGAAGCGGCCGCGATCGACGGGATGCTGGAACCATGTGACGAGACCGATTGTGAGCGGCACCAACGCAGCGAGCGGGATCGTCGCGCGGCAAACGAACCTCGCAAGCGCCGGGGCCATCTTCGACTGCCAACCGATGTAGAATTCGCGGCGCGCCCCGGCAAGGAGCGGCGTGCGTCCCGCCGCCGACCCACGTTCCCGCGCAGCGACACTTCCTCCCGTTGGCGCGGCTTCCGCCGCGCAGGGCGCCGGGACGGACGCCCCTCCTCGGCTCGCCGAACGACTCGCCTCCATCAGCACGCCTTCCGATTTCGCCCCGAGCGGCAGCGCCTGCGGCGAGAGAAGCACGACGTCGCCGACGATCAGCACCGGATACGTCGGCAGCACCTCCGTGAACGGCGGCGGGCTGCAACCGTCCTCGGCCTTGTATTGGAAGCCGTGCCACGGGCACGTGATGCAGCCGCTGACGATGCGCCCTTCACCAATGGGCCCGCCCTGGTGACGGCACACATTCGAAAGCGCGAAAACACGACCACCTTGCAAGAAAAGCGCGAACCGCCTGCCATCGGCGACGACTACCTTCCCTTCGCCCTCGCGCAACTCGGCGGCTTTCCCGACGGCGATAAAGCCATCCACTTCAGCAGACGTGCGCTGCCGATCCAAGGCGCGCTCTTTCCGGGCAGCGAGAAGATGAAGGCCGACTAGGCTCACAAAGCCAAGTCCGAGCAGCAGGGGATAGACGGGGCTGCGCTCCGATTGCAGCGCGCCAAAGAGCACGTGCGCGAGCAGCAGCGCGTAGGCGACGTAGACGAGCTGGTGTAGCGTCTTCCACACCGACGGCCCAAGATTGCGCAGCCAGAAGTCGTGACTCGTCGCGGCCATGACGAACAGGATCGCCAGTGCGCCGACGCCGAAGATCTCGAACGGAAACTGCGAGATGGCACGAAAGTCCGTGAACGGCGTCGCATAGTCGCGGTCATACGCAGTGAAGACGCTGACGAGCGGGTTCGTGTCACCGAGCGCGTGGAACTGGAAAACGGCGAGCACGCCATGCACGAGTGCAAGCAGCGCCATTGTGACGCCGAGATGGCGGCGGTTGTAGAGCAGCGGGAGGAAGCGCCCATCGAGCCGCGCGAGCGGACCAATCGCGAGGATGACGTGCAGCAGCAGAAACGCCGCGACTGCCGTGAAGCGAATGATGAAAGTCTCCGCCGTCGTGCCCGGATGCCGAAGCGCCGTGATCGTCCCGAAGACGCTCGCAGCCAACAGCACGATACCAAGCAGGGTGAAGTCGTAGAGCTTCTTCTGCCGGTTCCAGCCGACTGCTTTGTATGCGTGCCCCATGAGTCAGCGGGATTGGGAATTAGTGAACACATTGATCACCGGCGCGTCTTCGAGGGACGGCGCGCGCCAGACGAGAGCAACGGCGAAGAGCAGCGGCCCGAGAATCGCAAGAGCGATGAAAGCGATGCGATGGTTGCGTCGCAGCGCCTCGGGCGGGACTGGCGTCTCGGCCGGACCTTGAGCGCTGCCGCTGCGCCGGACGCGCAGCACTTTTGCCAGAATCACCGGCCAGAGCGCGACGACTCCCGGCACAATCAAGACCCGAAATCCCCACGTCCCGCCAATCGCGGACGGATCGAACGTCTTGTACCAGCGTGCCAGGAACAGCACCGCGACCACCAGTCCGCATGCGACGTACGCGGCGACGACATCCAGCAGCACGGCAAAGAGGTTCTCGATCATGGTGCGGTTATGGAATGCGGCAGCTACCGCCACCGTGCTTCGCGTGGTATTTCTGGTGGTACTCCTCGGCGGCGTAGAATGGCGTCGCGAATTGAATCTCGGTCGTGATCGGGCCGTAAAGTCTGCCGGATGTTTCCAACCGCGCCGCCAATGCACGGGCAGTGGCTTCCTGGCTTGGGATTGTAAAGAAGATCGCCGAGCGATACTGGCTCCCGATGTCGGGTCCCTGGCGATGATGCGTCGTCGGATTGTGACTGGCCCAAAACACGTCGAGCAGCGCAGCAAAGCTGATCTGTGCAGGATCGTAATCCACTTCGACCACCTCGGCGTGGCCGGTGCGATCGGAGCATACGTCTTCGTAGGTCGGGTTCTTCGTCACCCCGCCCGAGTAGCCGACACGCGTCGCGGTCACGCCCTTCACTTTCGAGAACGTGTCCTCGACACCCCAGAAGCAGCCGGCGCCGAAAAAGACCTTTTCCCGCGCTGGATTCAACCCGTTCTCGTGGAAGTTCAGCGCGGCCGAGTTGATGCCATACCGCAGCCCGCTGGGCGCCGGGCCGTCTTCGAAGACATGTCCAAGGTGCGCCTCGCAACGCGCGCAGTGAATCTCCGTGCGGATCATTCCGAAGCTTGCGTCGCGCGTGCTGCCGGTATTCTCCGCGGCGACCGGCTGGGAGAAGCTCGGCCAGCCCGTGCCGGATTCGAATTTCGCATCCGAACGAAACAGTGGCAGCCCGCAGCCGATGCACGTGTAGAGGCCTTCCTTGTGATTGTCGTGAAAGACCCCGCAAAACGCGCGCTCAGTCCCCTCCGTGCGGGTGACGCGGAATTGTTCGTCCGTGAGCTGCGCACGCCAGGCGTCGTCGGATTTGACCACTCGCGGAACGGATATCGGCGCGGTGAGTGCGCCCGATTCATCGATGAGGCGGACGGAGATGGGTGAGCTGTCGTCATTCATACGTGTGAACTTCCGGCGCGATCGGAGCTGGATGGCGGCCGCGAGGATGCCTGCGCTGCCGAGGATGGCGACGAGGAATGTGCGTTTGGTCATGGATCAGGGTTCGGTGAGTTGAATCGCGTGCCCATCTGGATCGCGCACCAGTGCGGCGCGGCGACCGCCGAGCGGGAGTTTTGCGATATCGATCGGTGAACGTGCGAGCGGCTCTGTTGATTGCACGGTCACGGTCGTCTGCCAGTGGACGAAGTCGCTCGGCTTCGCATCGGCGGGAAATGGACGTCCGTCGCGGGGGCTGAGGTATTGCAGAAACTCGATCCCTGGTCCGGTCGGTGCACGCAGGCCGGTGATATGAACGCGGGCACCAAAGACGTGATTCAGGTGTTCCTGCTCAGGTCCGTGATTTTCGCTTTCGCCGGCCACGCGCAGGCCGAGCGTGTCGCGGTAAAAGCGCAGGCTGGCCTCGGTGTCGGCGACCGCGATCGCCGTATGGTCGATGCCGATAAAGAGCGCGTCCACTTTGCGCTGCCAGCGCGGGTCGCCTTTGCCCGCGGGAAACCAGATCAACTCTAGGTTGTGATTGTCCGGGTCGCGAAAGTAGAACGCGCGGATGCCCGCTGCGCCCTTGTTCCATTCGGGAAGCGTCTGTGGTGCCGTAGAGACCGGGAGCACCTTGTGCTCGCGCAGGCGCGCGTAGGCGGCATCCATGTCGCGCACGACGATTGCAATGTGTTGGAACCAGCGGTCATTGCTCCGCGAGTCCACCGGGATTGGCCGGCCCTGCGGCGTGAGGTATTGCGTGAGACGCAGCGTCTCCTCGCCGAGCCGCATGTCCACGATCCGCACCCGCGCGCCGAAGACGCCGGTGAGCCGGTCGAACGCATCGTCGTGAAACTCCGCGTCCGCGCCCTTCTCGAACGTCAGCACGCTGTGGAAGAACGCGACCGAGCGATCCATGTCCGAGACGGTCATGCCGATAGGGCCGACGGCGACGGGCTTCAGCGGCTCCGCAAGAGCGACCGCCGCAAACACCAGGGTGAGGAGGGCAATCAAGGAGCGGCGTGCGTCCCGCCGCCGACCCACACGGTCCGCGAAACGGCACTTCTCCCCGTTGGCGCGACTATCGTCGCGCAGGGCGCGGGGACAGACGCCCCTCATTGCATGAACGATCACATTCATACTCCGGCAAGCTCGCGCTCCTCCACATTCGCGCCCACGCGCTCCAGCAGGTGCTGCGCGACGCGCAGTGCATTCGCCATGATGGTGAGCCCGGGGTTTACCGCCGCGCTCGACGGGAAGAAGCTGCCGTCCACGACGTAGAGGTTGTCGAGTTCGTGCGCCTTGCAGTTCACATCGAGCGCGCTCGTCTCCGGATCGTGGCCGAAGCGGATCGTGCCGTTCTGGTGAGCGACGCCGGCGAGCGGGATGCGCTGGCCGAGGTAGAGATTGCGCGCGAAGAGTCCCTGGTGGCACTCGTGATCGTGATGCGGGCACTTGCGCTGCGTGTTCATGAGGTGTTCCAGCTTTGTGATGAGCCGCTTGTGCCCCTCCTCGTTGTTCGGCGTGTAGGTGAGGACGATGTTGCCTTCGCGGTCGAGCGTGACGCGGTTGTCCGGGTGCGGTAGGTCTTCGCTTGTCAGCCAGAAGTCGATCGAATGCTTGCCCATCAGGTCGAGCGTCCAGCCCGGCGCAATCGCGGGTGCGCCCCCTTTGAGCGTGTCGCCGTCGAGCTTGCCGACGAATGATATGTGGCCCATCGGGAACTCCCACTCCTTCGAGCCGAAGTAGTAGTCATTCAATGAAAGCGTTTTTTGGAAAATGGTTGGATTCTCGCATTTTGAGAGAGCCATGAGCACGGAGTTCGTGTGCCCCATGTAGTGGCGGCCGACGACGCCCGAACCGTTCGCGAGCCCGTTCGGATGCCGATCGTTCGCCGAGCGCAGCAACAGCGCCGCGGAATTGATCGCGCCTCCGGCGACAACGACTACATCGGCGGAATAAGTCTCGGCCGCGCCGTTTCGCACGACGACAACGCCCGTGACTTCACGCCCCGATGCGCTTGTCACGAGACGCGTGACTTTCGCCTCGGTCATCAGCGTCACATTGGTGCGCTGCAGGGCGGGATCGATGCAGCAGACCTGTGCGTCCGCCTTCGCATTGATCAGGCATGGAAAGCCGTCGCAGGTGTTGCAGCGGATGCACGGGCTCTTGCGGGGATCTCGCTCATTGAGCATCACGCCGAGCGGCGTATGGAATGGGCGCAGCCCCTGCGCCGCGAAATCCTCGCTGAGAAGCTGGATGCGCCGTTCGTGGCTCACCGCCGGATGCGGATACGGAGCACTGCGCCACGGCTCGGTGGGATCCTCGCCCGCCTCGCCATGCACGTGATAAAGTTGTTCGGCCTCGGTGTAGTACGGCTCGAGGTCGTCGTAGGAAATCGGCCATGCTGGCGAGATTCCGGCGTGATGCCGGACTTCCCCGAAGTCCTCCGCGCGCAGCCGGAACAGCGCCGCGCCATAGAACTTCGTGTTGCCGCCGACGTAGTAGTTCGTATGCGGATGCATCTCCTTCCCCTTCACGTCGCGCCACGTCTCTTTCGTGTTGTATTT
Organism: Verrucomicrobiales bacterium; assembly: GCA_046155625.1. Lineage (GTDB taxonomy): Bacteria > Verrucomicrobiota > Verrucomicrobiia > Verrucomicrobiales > V1-33 > CAJBME01. The sequence continues at coordinate 31,853 of JBJXFS010000223.1, forward strand.
GCCCTCGGCGTTCACCGCCCTGGAGTTCCAGTTGTCCTTTTCGCGCGGCACGTACGGTCCGCGTTCGATGACGAGGATGCGCTTGCCGCTCGGTGCGAGGGTCCAGGCGAGCGTTCCGCCGCCCGCACCGGTGCCGATAATGATGAAGTCGTAGTGGTTGGAGGTGTTCATGCACGGATTTGTCGGACGACTTCGCGATTCCTTACGTTTGCCGTTTCATCGCGCGTGCGATCCCGCAAAAATCAAACCCGACGCGCGAAAGACGAAAAGGAGCGGGCTGCCGGCTGGCGCAGACGAGATGGCAGAGGACCTGATCGAATCGCGAAAGAACCTCGTGGCAATCAGCCGTGCCGTTCGAGCGGATGGCAAGTGATGTGGCGTTCATGGTGGTGCCTCCACGGATTGGTCCCGCTCGTCCACGACGACCTTACAAGGAGCGGCGAGCGTCCCGCCGCCGAGCCACGCTCCCCGCGCAGGGGCGCTCATCATGGGCAGGGCTATCGCCTCGCAGGGCGCCGGGACGGACGCCGCTACTTTTCAGCAGTTCGTCAAACGCGCAGTTGAAAATGCAGCGCGCACCGTTGTGGTGATGCAGTTTGGCGCAATACACCGCACGCCCCGCGCGGCGATAGACGAACGCCGCGCACAGCATGGCGAGCACAGGCGCGGTGAAATAGATCCACAGCGCGGTCCAGATTCCGCCGACCAATGCGGAACCGAAAGTGCGCGCCGGATTCATGCTCATGCCGGAGAACGGCGCTTCGAAGGTGATGAAGGTCGCCACGAGCGTCGCTGCGAAGAACGGCGTATAGCGGTTCAGCTGTGGATGGTTGCTGACGTTGAGGTTCGTCAGCATGAGGACGAACGAGATCGCAAACTCCGACGCGAATGCGATGCCCGCGCCTTTCGCGCCCGGCAGCGTCGCGACGTAGTTGACCGATGAGTCCGCGAGCAAGCGCGGGGCTATTGCGGCGACGATTGCCACTCCGGCGACCCCGCCGAGAAACTGCGCGACCACGTAAAAGAGCGCATCCCAAGTCTGCACCTTGCCCAGCCGCCAGAAGGTGAGCGTCACCGCCGGATTGAAGTGCGCGCCGGAGCGCTTGCCCATCGGGGACAGGATGAGAGCCAGCGCCGTGAGTCCCATCGCGACGCCGATGAGCATCCGCCGCACGAATGCATCCGGAAGCGCCGCGACCGCGGGCGAGTCAGGATGCTCCAGCAGGATCGTGAAGGTGGCCGCCGAGATCATGAAGAGCCCGAGCAATGCGCCCTCGATGAAATACTCCGGCCAATGCGAGCGAAGCGCCCCAAGGAGTGGCGTGCGTCCCGCCGCCGACCCATCCGCTCCGCGGAGCGGCACACTTCCCATGGGGCCGCTGTCGCCGCAGGACGCCGGGACGGATTCCCCTCTGTGGTTCACGGCCGCACCCCCTCCACGTTCAGCCGTAGGCGATAGATGCTCGTGTGCGCGCAGATATAGAGGGTGCGTCCGTCCTCACCGCCCCAAGCGAAGTTGTGCGGCTGCTCGGGACAGCTGAGGAGGCCGAGGCGTTTTCCCGTGGGCGAGACGATCCACAAGCCGCGCGGGCCGGAGATATAGACGTTGCCCTGGGTGTCCACCTTGATGCCGTCGATGGCGTTCTCGGTGCCTTCGGAGCTGAAATCGGCGAAAAGCTCCCCTCCCGCCGGCTTCGCATCATCGCTGATGCGGTAACGCATCACGACCTTCCGGTTGTCGTCCCAGTTGCCGACGTAGAGGAACTTTTCATCCGGCGAAAATGCGATGCCGTTCGGACCGCTCAGTTCCTTCGTGACGAGCGAGAGCTTGCCGTTGCGGAGCGCGAAGACGCCGGAGAATGGCAGTTCCTTCCGCGGATCCTTGTCGAACTTCGGCAGGCCGAAGGGCGGGTCGGTGAAGAACAGCACGCCGTCGCTCCGATAAACGAGATCGTTCGGCGAATTCAGCCGCTTTCCCTCGAACTTGTCGGCGAGCACGGTGACGACGCCATTCTTCTCGATGCGCACGACGCGACGATTGCCGTGCTGGTCGATTGTGAACCTGCCCTCGCGATCGAATGTGAGACCGTTTGAGCCAGGCTGGCCGTAATCGCCGATGTCCGCGCCGGTGTAGCCGCTCTTCGGTCGAAATATGCTCACTTCACCCTCGGCCGTGAGGCGGTAAATCGTGTTCTCGTTCGGGTCGCTGAAGAGCAGCGCGCCGAGTTCGCGCGACCACACGGGGCCTTCGGTAAAGGTGAAGCCCGTCGCGACCTGTTCGAGCTTTGCATCGTGCGGAACGATGGCGTCCAGCGCGGGATCAAGCCGCTCGACCTTTGCCTCGACGAACACCGGCTTGCGCGGCGCGTGGAAATCGAGCGTCGCGGATTTGACCCAGATGAACGTCGCGGGTGTCGCCGAGACGGGACCATTAATGCCGAAGACGGCAAGTTGGAATTTCTGTCCTGGCCGCGCGTCCCGTGTGAGCACGACACGGTTCGGCGCATTCCAGCCGCGCACGATCTGGCCACCGCTCTGGCCGTAGGTAAAGCCGAGTTTTCCATCCACCCACACCTCGGCGTAATCATCGACGACGATCTCGAAGACGACCGTCGCGCCCGTCGGATTGAATGCGCTGATCTTCTCCGGGATCGTCACGCTCGTGCGATACCAGTTGAAGCTCAGCTTGCCGTGGCCCCGGCGGGCGGTGAGCGAATCGGGCCCGATGACCTCCCATTTCGAGTCGTTGAAATCCGCTGCGCCGGCGTGCGGCTCATACTCGAAGGTCCTGTTCGCCGGGCCGGTGGCTTTCAAATCGGGCCCGACATCGTGATGTGCGACCTCGTGGAGCTTCACGTCGCTATAGCGCCACTGCGCGATGGCGAGTTGCGTGCCTTCGTGTGTGCCGAGGTCGATGAGCGCCGCGGGCCGGCCCAGCGGGGCTTCGGTGGTCTGTGCGAGGACGGTGCCGCTGAGTGCGGTGAAGAGAATGAGGGAGATCGTTTTCATGAATAGGTTCAGGGCGGGTGAGGATTGGTGTTCAAGGAGGGGCGTGCGTCCCGTCGCCCTGCGCGGCGTGAGCTGCGCCCTTTGGTTTTGTGCCGCTTCGTGGCTGATGAGGTCAGCGGCGGGAGGCTCGCCGCTCCTTGGAGTGTGCCGCTCGTGAGTTACAGACCGAAGAGCCCTGGCTTGCGGTTTTTGAGCTTCGGCCAGTTTGCGTCGGCTTTGGCGAGGTTGCCTTTCACGTCCTTCGCCCAGAGGTTCCAAGCCTTCTGGTTGTGTTGGAGCACGAGACGACCGTTGAGGATCTGCCAGTAGTGCGGAGTAATCGGCGAGATCGTGTTGATCGACGCCGCGTAGCCGCAGTAGCCGCCGAACTGCGGCTCATACTTCGCCGGGTTCTTGCGGAAGGCGTCCCGGTTTTTCGCCGAGGCGAAGTGATACAGCGCGTCTTTGTAGGTCGCCGAAAACGACGGGTTGCCCTCGACGGGCCGGCCTTCGGTGAAATAGCCGACGGGGTCGTAGCCCTGGAGCGCGAGGCCGTGCTTATCGACGTTGATGAGTTCCCCCGCGCTGGCGATAGCCGTGAGCGCAATGGCGGTGAGTGAGGTGAGGATGAGCCTTTTCATGTGGATCGTGCGGGTTGATGATTGGATTCGGTGATTGGTTCAGCGGTTCGCGATCGGCGTGGTGCCTGGCCAGATGGATTTCACCACGAAGTAGTGGAATGACCCGTGCACTTTCGTGAACTGATGCGGCGTGCCCGGCGGGACGACGACGACATCGCCCGGATTCAATTGATGCGTCTCGCCGCCATCGATCGCCTTGCCACGAGTCTCGTCGATGGAAACCGCCTTCGGCTCGACGACGGTACCACCGAGCACGAGCGTAGCCGCTCCTTCGACGACATAGAACACGTCCGTCTCCCGCGCATGAACCTCCGCGAGCCCCGGCTCGGTGCGACGGCTGGTGTTGACTTTGTAGCCCGCCGTTTCGAGCAGGCGTCCATCTTTGCTGAACGACGCGAGGACATCCTTCGCCTGAAAGACGTTCGCTGGTGCTGTCAAAGGCGACAACGCGCCAGTCTTCGGTGGACTGCCGAACGCCGCTGCGCCGGCCATCGCGAGCTCTTCGTCCTGCTGCGCGCTGCTGGCGCCGCTGACGCCGACGCCGCCGACGATTTGCCCATCGACAGTGATCGGCACGCCTCCCTGGAGCGGCGTGAAATTCTCGTGCATCGAGGCCATCGCGGTGCGGCCCTTGTTGATGACGTCCTCGAAAAATTTCGTCGGCTTCTTGAAAAGCGCAGACGTGCGCGCCTTGCCGATGGAGATGTTCGCGGCGGCGGCGAAGGTCCCGTCGAGACGTTCGAGCGCCATCAGGTTTCCACCGTCATCCACGACGGCGATGACGCCGCCCGGAGCATTGTTGTCCTTTGCGTAGGCGACCGCGCCGGCAATAACCTTCCGCGCGCCGTCCAGCGTAAGGCTCTTCTTCTCCACGACCTGCGCATGCGCCAGGGCGGAAGAGATGATCAGAGCCGGTAGAAAATAAGTGAGAGTTTTCATGGGTGAAACTTGCCCGGTGCCAGCCGGTCACACGGACCGGCCGGCCGGCGCGTGTTTGAGTTACTTCACGGGCTTCTCGAATTTCGCCTCGCCGAGAAGGACCTCGGCGAACGAGCACCACACCTGCACCTTCGCGATGTCATGCACGTAGGCGGGAACGGTGATTTTGCGATTCGTGCCGCCTTTGATCTTCATCTGCTTGAGCAGGTATGTATTGCCCTTCGAGTCCACGACCTGCCAGCTAGGCGCTGGCGCGTCGGGGATGACGAAGTCGTCGGTCACCTTGAGCACGCCCTTTCCGTTCTCGGTCATGTGAATGGCCATGCCGGTATTGGCTTTTGCGCCCTCGAATTTCGAGGTCTTGTGCTGGACGCTATCCGCGAACGAGAGTGCGGCCGAGGCCGCGACTGCCGCGATGGTTGTGATGATGGATTTGGTGTTCATCAGTTGCTGTTGGTTGTTGCTTGGAATGTCCGCAGCGGATTCACCACGGAGTGCGCTTCCTTCGTCGCCACGACGTGCGGATCCTTACAAGGCGAGGACGCCTGCGCGCCCACAAAGAGCGGCGCGCGTCCCGCCGCGGACCCGGTCACGCGCGAAGCGCCAAACTTCTTGGGCGCGACTGGCGTCGCGCGGGGCGGCGTGACGCTCGCCCATCCTTGTCATTCGCCGCGCAGTGCCCGCTTCATCCGCTCCCTGGCATCGCCATCGAGCTGCGGTCCGCCGATCTCTTCGCCGTGGTCGGGAAGACGGTAGCTTGCCTCGCGCAGCAGATCGATTTGCGCGGCGTACCGCGCGCACCATTTGCAAAAGAGCCGGTGCAAGCCCAGTCGTGTCCGAGTGCCGAGCGGCAAAGGATGCTCACGACCTTCCGATGTCAGCCGCGCGACCTCCTTGCATTTCGGCGTGAACCGCCAGACCAGATTCGCGACTTTGGCCTTGAGCCAGTTGGGGGGTTCGTGATCGGTGGCAGGCATGTAGCGGATTAGTCGTCGGTGGGCGCGGAAACTTACACTCCTTCTTTGGAAAAGAGCGAGTTCCGCGCCTGCGTCCGAATGTCCAAGGAGGGGCGTCCGTCCCGGGGCCCTGTGCGGCGGCAGCCGCACCATTGAGATGTGTGCCGCTGCGCGGCAGCGTGGGTCCGCGGCGGGACGCTCGCCGCTCCTTGTCATTTGCGCGCTCGCAATTTCACTTTCAGCCGGTCTTTCGCCGTCGCGGGCAGACTGCCCTTCGCCGCATTCTCTTCGTGCTCCGGGCACGAGTGCAGCGCCTCGCGGAGGAAACCCAGTTGCTTCCGGTAGCGATCGCACCACTGACAGATGAGGTAGTGAATCCGCATTGCAATCCGCGTCCGCAGCGGCAGCTTGCGATCCATCGATTCCGAGACAAGGCGCGTGATTTCGTGGCACTTCGGCGTGTGTTTCGCGATGAACATCACGAGCTTCGTCTTCCACCAATTTGTCGACTCGTTCATAGTGTCGAGGCTCCTTTCCCCTCGAAGAAGTTCGTCTCCAGGTCCTGGCGGAGCGCCATGCGAGCGCGATGCAGCATCACCCACAGGTTCGCCTCGCTGATGTTCAGTGTCTCGCACACCTCCTTGCTGGGTATGCCGTCCATCTCGCGCATCATGAAGACCTGTGCGATGCGTTCGGGCAGCCGGCCGAGCGCGCCGTGCAGGGCCTGCCAGAACTCCGCGCGCTTCATCGCCTCCTCGCCCTCAGGCTTCCAGTCGGACGGGCCGCGCTCGTGGAGCCAGTAGTTCTCGCCGTCGAACCGGTCCGAGTGCTCGTCGCTAAAGAACTCGAGGTCGGTAAAGCTCGTTTCGCGTCCGAGCTTGCGGAAGTGGTCGCAGATTTTATTTTTCAAAATGCCGACTAGCCAGCTTCTCTCCGTCGAGCGTCCGCCGAATTTCTCGTGCGTGCGCACCGCGGCGAGCAGCGTATCCTGCACGAGATCCTTGGCGACATCCTCCTTGCGCACGCGGGTGAGCGCGTAGCGGTAGAGGCAGTCGCCGTGTTCATCAACCCAGCTTTCCGGGTCGGCATGCGAAGCCTGTCCAAGCGGCCGGGACGCATTGGTGAATTGTACATTCATGGGCGTGCGTTGATGTGGATTTCTTGTTCGGCTGCCGCCGCCTGCCGGAGCTGCTCCTCCTGGAATGGCGAGCAGCGCACGAGCGCGACGGAGCGGAGGGAAAGGGAGGCGATGAGCGCGAGGCCGGGGCGGTCGATGAGCGACACGTCGCCGAGATCGACCGTGAGGCTGCGGCCCGCCCTGAGCAGCCGCTCGCAGGCATCGCCGAGTTCAGCGATCCAGGGGCCGGCGATCTGCCCCTCGAGGTGTAGCGTGGCCGTGTTTCCGGCCGATTCGATGGTGGAGATTCGGAGCATGGCGTGCGTGAAAGTTGGGGCGTTCGTCCGTTCGTCCGCACCATTTGCACCACCCGTGCCACGACGGCCCGCAGCCGCGGAAAAGAGCCGTTCTCCTCTGAAAAAATCATTCGAACGCCGGAGAGGCGCGAAAATTTCCGGCCACGAGATCACTCACGGCCACGAC
>JBJXFS010000233.1:0-5313 GCA_046155625.1 Verrucomicrobiales bacterium
TGCGATCGTGCTGCAACATCTCCTGGAAGAACAACTTCGTTTCCTGCGGCATCGACCAGAACAAGAACGCGTCGAATTCGCTATATAAGTTACCGTCAGGCGTGGTTGCATTGATCTTCCGCAGTTCCAACCACTGGCCGGTGAAATCCTCGATGAAGCGTTGCGAGCGTTCGTCGCCAAGCATCCGCTCAACTTGGGCACGCAGCACCGCGGGCCTGCGCAATTCTCCCTTGGCAGCGAGCGCGGTCAGTTCGTCGTCGGGCCCCGTGGACCAGAGGAAGTACGACAGCCGCGAGGCGATGGCGTGGTCATCCAGCAAGCCCGGCTGTTCGCGGAAGTAAAAAAAATGCGCCGAGGAAAGGATCGCCTTGTAGGTGCTGCGCAGCGCCGTGTGGAATTCGTAGCCCTTGTCGAGACGCTCTAGAAAGAAGGCGACGTAGTAAGCGAGCGTCGCGTCGTCCACCGGCCGGCGCATCGCCCGTGGCAGGAAATCGCGGAGCAATCTCTGGCCGTCGGCGCTGGGATCAGTCGAAACGGGAATGAGCGGGTCCCGCCGCCAGTCGTCATCGTTGCGGTTCTCGCGAATCTCCGGCAGCCGCTGGCCGGCACGTTCCGCTTTCACGACGCTCGCGGGTTTCAGCGGCAAATCTCCGAACAACCGCTTGTGGCTCGGCGGCGGAAATTCGTCGAGAGGGCCTTCGAGTTCCATCAGTTCGAACGCGAATCCCGGCCCGGTGTAAGTCCCGTCGAGCGGCTGGCCTTTGAGTCGTTCGCGCATTTCGTTTTCGCCCGGCAATTGCCAGCCGTTGATCCGGATGACACTTTGCTTGTCCAGCACCGCTTCGAGCTCGAACACCCGTGGGCGGTCGGGGGGCAGGTCGAATGTCGCCAGCGTTCTTTCATCAACGCGGTTGTTCGCCGCAGGGTTCGGTTCCTCGACGATGACTCTCAGCGGCAGCGGGCGACCGCCGGCGTTGAGCGCCTGCGCGACGAATTTCAGCCGATAGCGGCCCGCCGTGGGAACTTCATCCGACTGAATCGAAATGTGGTTCGGCAGGCCGATGTAAACATTGAGACGCCCGCCATCGAGCCGCACGAATTTGTCCATCAGTTGGGGAAACTGCCCGTGCTTTTCAGTCTCCTTGCCGGTGCGGCGATACGCCAGTTTCTTCGGGGTCCGCGTTGCAATCGCAGCATCGAGCGCCAGATCGGCGGCCAGTTGATAGCGCAGCAGATGTGCGGAAGAAACATCCAGCCCTTCGCTCACGTTGTCGAAACCCGCCACGGAGCCGTCGTCCGGCAACACGTCGCCGAGTTTGATCGAGACGCCCAGCAGGTCATTGAGCGTATTCTCGTGCTGCGTTCGATTGATTCGCCGCAGCGCGACACGGCCTTCCGCCTTTTGCTGGGCGGACGATGCCGCGCTGAGTTGCGCGTGCAATTGTGCGACGGCTCCGCGACGGGCTTCCGGTGTTGGTTGCTCTTCATCGGGAGGCGGCATCTCGCCGGCGGCAACTTTGTCGTGAACCCGCACCCAGGTCGCAAAGGAGCGACGATCGGCGAGGTCGAACTTCAGTTCCGTCAAATCAAGCCCCGCATCGGGCTTATTGCCGCTGTGACAATCGACACAGTTCGATTTCACCAGCGCCGCAACTTCGCCCGGCTCTTGCGCTCCAGCGGTCCTGGGAGAAACTCCCGAGACAGCCAGCAGGGCGCTGAGAGCAGACCAAAGGGTGAGGATGGGTTTCACGTGTGAGTGATTTGCCAATGCACGAAGACTATTTGTTCGGAAGGAAGACAGCGCGGCCCCAGGTCGTGCCGTCGAGGAAGAACGCGGGCGGATGCACTCCGGCCCTGGAACGGGCTTGAGGGTTCGACACATCGACGAGTTGCCCGCGGCAGATTCGCCCGTCGGCATCGCTCCAATGCACCGTCCACAACGCCCCCATGACGTCGCCGGCGCGCGGGGGATCGCTCTCGCAATGCAGCAGCCGCCACGGAATCGCATATTCCAGCGTGTAGCCGAGACCATCCGCGTCCTTCTGGAACGTGCCTTTCCATACCGCGGGGATTGCGGCGGGAGATTCCAATTCGAAGCTGTGCTGCAAATGGAGGCTTGCCCTCCCGGACCTGGCATCGTGCCACAGGATCAGGCTTGTCACCCGCTCGCTGGTGGAATCGTCAAGCAGCTCACGACTGGGATTCGCGGGCCAGAACTGACGGTGCTTCCCCTTGAGCGGCCAACCCAACCGGCGGTCCGTGGAGAGACGCACGATGACGCTGCCTCCCGCAAACAGAAAGTCGTCGCCGGACGCATTGCGCATCGGTTCCGGGTCGCCCACATGCGCAGCCACATACAAGTGCGTCGCGTCATACATCATCGCTCCCTCGACGAAATACGTCGCCGCGTAAGGCGGCTCGCACGCACTCTTGAAAAAGGCGTTGCGGTTCCATTCCGTGAGCTGGCCATCCACCGACACCCCGGTCGCCGCAGGCATCACCTCGACTGAGTCCACGGCGCTGCGGTTGAAGAGCGGGCCGCCAGGAGTTACCGGCGTCGTTCGCGGCATCCGCCGGATGAACCGGTCCTCGACAAACGCTTCCGGAACCAGTTCACCCGCTGCCGAGAAATGCAGCCCGCTGCCGGCCTTCAGTTCCCGGGCTGCCCCGGACGCGGTGGACTCCGTCCGCACGAGGCCGTCGTAAACCTGCACACGCTCGTCGCCGCCCGGACTGATGCTCACGCCAAACTCGGTGCCGAGGTCGATGACCCGCATCTGCGCCGTTTCGACCACAAACCCTGAGCGCCCCTTCGGCATCCGCACCACGACCCTACCAGACGTGAGCCGCATGCGTTGAGCGCCCAGCCATTCCCCGACCGCCGGTCCTTCGACGAGCAGTTCGACACCGTCCGCTCCTCCCAGCGAAATCAATCCATTCTGCAGGCTCCAGCCGCCTTTCCCTAAGCTTTCGGACACCCGCACTTCCAGCCCGTCCGCCCAGCGCCCGCCCAGAGTCTCGCGGACCACCGCCAGGACCGGCGCTGACTCCGCTCCGGGCTCCCTGGGTGCCCCACGGATCGAGAGCCAGACCGCCGCCGCCACAACGAGCAGCGCCGCCGCCGCCGCCCACGGCTGGCTCCAGCTTCGCCAGAAGCGTCGCCGTGATTCCGAAGCCGCCGGCAGGATCTCCAAAGAGCGCCTGCCTTCGAGCGCGGTTCGCAGCGACGCCTCCACGCGAGCACAGGCGAGAAACTCAGCCCGCAACCGCACATCCGCCATCATCAGCGCCTCCAGCCGCGCCGTCTCCTCCGCGGTGGCCTGCCCATCGAGATACCTGCCCATCAGGTCCAGTGCATCAGCGTCCGACTTCATGCCACGCCCTCCTCGCCGGCCAGAGTCAGGCGCACGCAATCCGCCAGCGTCATGCGCACGCGGTGCAGCACCTTGTAGAGCGCCATCGGCGTCCGCCCAGAGTCCCGGGCCATTTCGTCGATGCGCGCACCTCCCACATACACCGCCTCGACCAGCGTGCGCTGCGACTGCGGAAGTTTTTCCAGACACTGCACCAGCGCCTGCTCCTCGCGCGCGCTCTGGCCCGCCGCCTCCCCGGCTTCCGCTTCCAACTTGCGAATCAAGTCCTCGCTGAACACATGCCGGTCGCGCGCCCGATCACGTCGGAAAGTCAACGCCTCCATCCGCGCCACTCCAAAGGCCCAGCGGCGGAAATTTTCCTCCGAATCGAGACGACCGAACTTCCGCCACAGCAGCACCGCCGTCTCCTGCATCACCTCGCGCGCATCCTCCAGCGTCGGCACCAGCGACCTCACGAAACCACGCAGCGCCTCCTCATTCTCCACAAAGAGACGGAGAAAGTGATCGTGGTTCTCGCGCTCGTCGGGAGTCATTTCAAGGGAACACTCCGGCAGGAGCGGGATTTGCCAGGAATTCCTGCAAGTTTAGCAGAGCCACCCGCCGCGGGATGGCAGGCGGACACCGCAAGGGGGTTCAGTAGCGATCCAGCCCGCACAAAAAGGCGCGGCGGACGCAGCGCGACCGGCAATGGTAGACCCGGGACAGGTGGGATCGACGGCCAGGTGGCGGAGAGTGGGCACGGAGAGAACGCGTTCTTATGAACATCCTCCGGCAAGTGGAAAATCGGGAAGATTACAGTCCTCCCCGAGTTTCCCGCGGAATAGGTGGGTGTCCGAGTATTCCCTGTGCAGACTCGCAAGGAATTGGAAGAGACCATCGACCATGTCGTGATGCCGAAGAAGGGCGGGCGCAGTGTCGCGGACAAAGAACGGGAGCAGGGGCGGCGCTGGAGAAAACTCAAGGGCAAGCACAGTACAATCGAGAGCGACATCAACTGGGCCTCGAACACTATGGACTCAATCGTTGTCCCGACAAGGGCTTGACTGGTTACTAGCGCTACGTTGGTCTCGGCGTGCTGGCGTTCAACTTGCACCGAATCGGCGCTGCGCTGCTGTCACTAAGCACGAAAGCGGATCGAGCTTCAGCCACCTGGAACTTCTTCAACCCGGAAGAAGCCCTGGCGGTTCGCACCCGGAGGGATGGAGAAGTCCCTCGTGGTCGGGGATTCGCCGGCTTGAATCCCTCTCAGGACCGTAGTCCAGCGTTGCAAGTCGTTTGAAAAAGCTACGTTGTAAGTTCTTCCCTGTTGCGAGGCCCAGGTCACTGAGATGCGGTTCTGCTCCAAATCCACCTTGGATGCCAGAATCACCAGTGGCTGAAGCCGCATAAATGTCACCTCAAGCGTCCATCTAGGCCACAGCGCCGAGAATATAAAGCCGGGGTGGTCAAATACGCCTTCCACTTCAAACCGGACCGTCCCACTATCCACTCCCCGCGAATCCGAGAACTCCAGGGTCTTCGCGGTAACTCCTCGTGATTCGATCGGAGAGATGAACTCTACATTCACAATAACCGAATTCTCGATATCATTGGCGTCGTCAATGCCTGTAATCTCGAAAACATCCCCGCCCGCCGCGCCCAGGAACTGGGTGGAACCCGACGGATTTATCTGCGCGTAAATTGTACTCACCCCTATGTTCACATAATCAGTTTGGACGGCTCCACCGGCGACATACTCCGCCGTTCTCGAATCCAGAACGCCGGAATCGACAACCTCCACGCTCGTGCCCCCTGGATTACTGAATGATTTGACGGTCACTCTGTCACCAATCATGCTCGGAGTCGACTGGGCAGCCGTCTTGGGGACTACGGTTACCACGGAAGCCCAGATCATCAGGCTGAGGCCCAAACGCGGCCGGAGGAGAGGATGGAGGAACTT
>JBJXFS010000239.1:0-6196 GCA_046155625.1 Verrucomicrobiales bacterium
CACCGGCGATTTCAAAGTGCGCGCCTCCCGCACCGCGGAGGCGGCCCGCTTCGCCCGCGCGGACACCTTGATCATGGAAACGACCTTCGGGTTGCCGCGGTTCCGGTTCCCGAGCACGATCAAGGTCCGCAATGCCATCGCCCGATTCTGTCGCGCCTGCCTCGAGGAAGGCGAGGTGCCGGTCCTGGTGGCCTATTCGCTGGGCAAGGCACAAGAGCTCATGGCCCAGCTCGGCGATGCCGGCTTCTCATGGCTGCTCCACCCGGCGTGCTTCGAAATTACCTCGGCCTATGTGGCGCTCGGCGTCGAGTTTCCTCCCTACGCGGTCCTTGACGAGAGTGCCGATCCCGCTGGCAAAGTGCTGCTGGTGCCGCCGAGCGCAGCCCGTAGCCAGGCCGTTCGGCGCATCGGCGCCAGGCGACTGGCCATGTGCACCGGCTGGGCGCTGACACCGGGCGCTAAATTTCGGCATCAGGTGGACGAGGTCTTCCCGCTTTCGGACCACGCCGATTACGCGGAGCTGCTGGCGGCCGTCGACCACGTCCAACCGAGTCTGGTGCTCACCACCCACGGCTTCGCCAGTGAGTTCGCCTGCGACCTGCGCGAACGCGGCCTGGAGGCGTGGTCGCTTGGCGCCGATGACCAGATGGAATTCTCGTTCGGCCTGCGTGGCGGCATCGGCGAAGACAGACCTGAGGACGACGATGTCGACGCCGCCGAGCGCGGCGAAACCCAATCGCTCGCGACGCGCGAGGCTGGAGCCGAGTCGACGCCAGTTTCGGAATTCACCGCGTTTGTCCGCATCGGCGATGTCATGGCCGCCACCACCGGCCGCTTGGCGAAAATCGAACTCCTCTCAGCGTACTTCCGCGACCTCGAGGACGAATTCTGCTTGGGCATGGCCGCACGCTTCCTGAGCGGACGCGCCGTGACGGGGCGCGAGCACCAGAAAGCGCTGGCCACCGGTTGGCCGATCATCCGGTTGGCCCTGCTGCATGCCACGGGAATCAGCGTGGCTCGCCTCCGCCAACTCGCCGCCTCGCAGCCCGACGCCAGTAGCACCGCCTGCCTCGCGCTCATGCACGGGCAAAAGGCCGCACCCCGCCCGCTTTCCCTCGCCGACATCTCCCACTGCATCGACCGCCTCCTGGCCGCCCGCGGCTCGATCGCCAAAGCCGCTGTGCTGGAAACGTACTTCCGCCAGATGACCCCGGCCGAGGGCCAGTACCTCGTGAAGATTCTCACCGGCGACATGCGGATGGGCCTTAAGGACGGAACCATCGAGGAGGCCTTGGCCGCCGCCTTCCACGCGGATCCCGCGAACGTGCGCGATGCGCACACCCTGACCGGCGACCTCGGCGAAACGGCCCGCCTCGCCCGCCGCGGCAAACTCGACCGCGCCCGCCTGACTCTCTTTCAACCGCTGCGGCCGATGCTCGCATCCCCGGAACCCAGCGCCAAGGACATCTGGCAGCGCCTGATGAGCGACCAGAGCATCACCTCCCATTCCTCCTGTTCTTCCCATCCACGCTCCATCTGGCTTGAAGAAAAGCTCGGCGGCATCCGCGCCCAACTTCACAAGCGCGGCCCCCGCGTGGAGATTTACTCGCGCGATTTGCGCCGCTTGGATGCCGAGGGCGCCGAAATCGCCGGTCCCGCCGCCCTCCTGGCCGACGACCTCGTCCTCGACGGCATCATCATTGGCGTTGCCCAAGGTCGTCAACTCGACCCTTCATCGTTGCAGCAACGACTCGGCCGGCGCGAGCGCGATCTATTCCTCGATGACGACGTGCAAGTGCGCTACGTCGTGTTCGATCTTCTCTACCACAACGGCGAATCTCTTTTGACGCGCCCCCTCATCGAGCGCCGCGCCTGTCTGGAGGCGGTGGCCTTGCCCCTGCCCATGCAAATCATCGAGCGCCGCTCTTCGACTTCAGCCTCTGAAATCGATTCGGCACTGGTGGCCGCGCGATCCCGAGGCTCCGATGGCTTGGTCGCCAAAGATCCGCTCAGCCCATACTCCGCCGGCCGCCGCAGCCGGTCGTGGCTGGTGATCGAGTCGGCCTAGCGCAGGATGACCAGCATCATGAGGAACAGCGTGCCATTATTGAGTGCATGCGCGGTGATGGGCGCGACAATTGTGCCGCGCCACTCGCGCAGGAGTGCCAGCACAAGCCCGACCGCCCCCAACGCCGGGATCGCCGTCCATCCTTGCGGGTGAACCGCGGCGAAAATCACGCCAGTAGCCAGCCCGGAAAACCAACGCCCCCATCGCTGACGCCAGGCCGCATAAAATGCGCCCCGAAAAAACAATTCCTCCACGACGGGCGCCCACACCGAGGCCAACATCGCCAACAGCACGAGCATCGGGACGGGGACTCCGGTCAAGTGGTTCAGCGGATGCGACGCGTCAGCCTTGGTCATGAGCGTCAGAAAAAGGGTCAGCCCGACGCCCATCGCGATAATCGGCAGCCCCGCCACATAACCAACCAAGCCCGCCACCACTTCACGCCCCACCCCGCTCCCACCGTGCCACCCAAAGCCCGCGCACCGATCGCCGCGCGTCAGACCACGCATCGCCGGCCACCACAATCCCAAAGCCGCCGACCCAAGAAAAGCCACAGCTTGCGGCCACGGTGCCCAGTCGGCCGGCAGGAAGTCAGCCAACGCGCCGCCCAGTACCATGACCGTCAGATACACCGCAAATGTCTCCAGCCAGACCGAACCGCCGGTGGCCACCACCACGGGACGATCGATTTGGGAGAACCGCCACGCCGATCGCCCGGTCGCAAACCGCACCACAGCCAAAAATCCCAGCACGCATCCCAGAGCCAGGCCGCCGAACACGCCGAATATCAGCAGCAGGGTGCCGAAAAACGTGCGGCGCGCTTGGCCAATCACTGAGGTCCGCAGTTCATCGTCCGCGGGAAGCCCGTGGCTCAGCGCCAGCCGTGCGAACCATCCATAACGCTCCTCAAAACGCTGACGCTCCGCCTCCCCGACAACGAGGGGCGCCCCCGCCTCGGATGGGGATGACTGAATCGCGTCCCAGGTTTCCCAATCGCGCCGCGATTCATCACTCAACATCAATCGCATCGCGTTCGCTATCCCGGCTTTCTCCAAGACCCCCAGTTCACGCCGTAGGATTTTCAGTTCCAGTTCCTGCCGCGGTGATTGCGCCGCGGCTTCCAGCGGCGCCAACCACGCCTGCTTCGGCTGCCCCGCCGACTCCAGCATTGGTCCGAACACCGCATTCATCCCGACTATGTAACGTGCCCCAACTTCCGCCTCGAGCCGCTCCGTCGCGCCCGCCCCAGGAGTCGTCACTGCCGCCTCCACACCCTTGTCCCGCACCACTTGAAGCACGGCCACTATAACGCTCAACGCAATCAGCCCCGCCGCCCCCCAGCCAGCCCAAACCGGGTCCCGGCGCAATCGACTCGTTCTTTCCACTCCCACCCCATCAGGAAGCGGCGGCGGTGGTGTCAAGGGTGGTGGAAAGGGGTCCATGGAACAGTACGAACAGCCATTTCCTCACCTTTGCATGCGCCATTTGTCGCCGTAAACGCAGAAGGTCGGGCGGAGGTCGGAGGTCGGAGGTCGGCTATCGGTATTCAGTATTTAGCGGGAAACGGGCGTGGCCTGATGGGCAGGGCGAGTAACAGTCATGCGTGGCAGGACGGTCAGCGCAGCGGCCACTTCGTGGACGGGGACGAGGACGAGGACGATACGAAGCATCCTGAAAAGGCCTTGTCCGCCCACGCGATGGCTCGTCAGCTTCAGCCATCGATCCTTTGTGCCTCTCGTCCTCGTCCTCGACTTTACCCGTGCGATTCTCGTGCTCGCACGGCTCGAAGAGCTGGCTCTGACTCATCAACATTGAGGAAGTCGGATACAACTTTCACAGGACCAACAGCCCGGGACTGGCGTTTGTCCATTTTTCATGTGCTTGCCCAAAACGCTTCTGCGCATCCACGGAGGTGATTGAGCGAAGCGATGGGTCTCGGGTAGGGCGGCGCGTTTCTCGCCCGCCGCAGCTGGCGTTCTCGCCGGCTGCCCCGCGCGTCTCACGCCTTGCTTCGAAAGCGCGGTGGGAACACGTCGAACCGCACAGAGAGCGAGACGCTCGATGGACGCGGCGGGACGCCACGTCCGGCGGGCGGGACGCGCCGCCCTACCCGAGACCGGCGTTCCAGATTCAGGACGGTGTTGCGATCGGGTGCCAGGCATGGGGTGGGAGCCCTTTTCTCAGAGTCGTTCCGCGGCCAATGGAACAGGCGAAATGTACAAACTCCGGTCTTGGGCAGCTGGCCCAGGCTGGTATGGGACGGGGCTTTGTCCCTTTGGTGTGGTGAATGCGGCCTGCTGGCCAGGAACAGGCGCCACACGAGGGACGGAGAGTGTGGCGTGACTGTTCTTTGGGGCGCTCACTCAATACCGGACGAAGATCTCAAGAATCAGTGTATTATAACACGTTTTCCATGAGCACTATAAATCGTTTAGCCGCAAGTCCCCAAGACATTACGGCCGTTCAACTGAATTTTTAGGCCCGTGGTCCGTCCGATGGCTTTGTATCCACTTGCCTCACCCCGTGAAAACCTCGCTGTTTGTTGTCATCCTGTCCGCCGCCGGTTTTTTGGTCTCGTGTGAGCGGCCATCGGCATCGCCGCCCCTGCCGAATCCGCCTCCACCCACCACCGCCGCAGTGCCGGCGATCCAGGGGGAGCGCGAGCGACTCGAAGCCGAGATCGATCGGCTGCGGGCCGAGGAACATGCGGCGGCGAGCCGGCTGCTGCAACAACAGCAGGCGGCGCTTCAGGTCGAGCGCGCCGAACTTGAAGAAGAGCGTGCCGAGCTCGACCGGAAGCGACTGGAGCTGACGGCGGCTGCGGCAGAGGCCCCGGCCCCTCAGGCGAGTTCGGTGGCCGAAAAAGCGCAACCCGTCGCTCCGGTCCCGGCGGCAGCAGAGGTGCCACCGCCGAGGGCGACGTCGGCGGCCGAGACCCGTGATTACCATATGTTCTTTGAGGCGCTGGCCCCTCATGGACGCTGGCTGGAAAGCGAGGAGTATGGTTGGGTTTGGCAGCCAGCCGCGGCCGGCGAGGTTGAGTGGCGGCCGTACACGCGTGGTCGCTGGATGGATTCGGACCAAGGGTGGGCATGGATGTCCGATGAACCGTTTGGTTGGGCCACGTATCACTATGGAAGATGGGCGCTGCTAGTAGACCATGGATGGATCTGGGTGCCGGGAGACATTTGGGCCCCGGCTTGGGTCGTCTGGCGTCGTAACGAAGAATGCGTCGGCTGGGCGCCGCTGCCACCCGAAACCCTGTATGCGGAGGAGACCACGATTGGGTCGGAAGTCGAAGCCGACTACGGATTGAACGCGGATTGGTACACCTTCTTGCCGGTTCGTCACTTCGATGAACCGGTTGTTCCGTATTGCCGGCCGGTCGCCGAGAACCACCATTTCTTCGGACTGACGGTCAGCATTACGAACATCGTCATTCGTCGCGAGCGCGTGGAATGCCGTGGCCCAGAACCTCGTTGGGTCAACAGTTGCCTGACCCGCCCAATGCGCCGGCACACCATTCACCATCGTCACGATTGGAGGGGCGGTGACGACTTCCGGGCGCGTTTCGATGACGACCGCCTGAGTTGCTACGCGCCGCGAGTGCGGGCCTCGTGGAACGATGGCATCGGTCCTCGCCGGCGGGATGGGCGTCTCGAAAAGGTCCGGGTGGTGCGACACGAAGAGTCGTTCCGCGAGGAAGTGGCACGACGGTATCACGACCAACGTCGAGACCGTTGTGAGCGCGCCGATGCCGCGCTCCGTCGCGAGCCGGTCCGTCAACTCGTCGAGCGCCATGCCGATCTGGAACGGATTCGCGCCGCCCGAGTCATTGCCGAAGGCAAACGAGGCGATCGACCCGGACGGGACTCAATCCTCGCGGAGCGAGCGCGTGATGGTCAACTTCTGCAGGAATCGCAGCGCCAAGCCGCGACGGAACAAGCCCAGGTGGCGGAGGCCAAGGAACGCGCCGAACGATCCCGCCAGGCGCAGGAACGCCAGGAATCGCAACGCCGGGAGGCGGGCGCGCACGCGGCGACCGCGGAGCGCCAGCGCGACGAACAAGCAACGCGAGAACGGGAACAACGCCAAAAGGAAGACGAATCGCGGCGCCAAGCCGCCGCG
>JBJXFS010000283.1:0-22167 GCA_046155625.1 Verrucomicrobiales bacterium
ACCATGCCGCAGGCAGGCGCAGTCAGTCGAATGATAATCGAGGCGACTGCGAGTGGAACGTGCTTACAGGTTCACCGTTTCTCGCCGTATCCCAATCCACTTCCATGACGCCCCTGTTGATCTGCGACCTCGATGGCACCCTGCTCGACACTCTCGAGGACTTGACCGATTCGATGAATGACGCACTGCGGTCGTTTGGGTTTCAGCCTCACGGCATGGAGGCGTACAAGCAAAAGATCGGCGATGGAGCGCAGATGTTGGCTGCACGGGCCGTGCCTGCCGCATATGCGGGGGATTCGGCGACCGTGGACGCGGTCTATCATGCCTACCTTGACGCGTACGAGCGCCGCTGGCGGTTCAAGACCCGACCGTATGACGGCATTGCCGACATGCTGGACGCCTGCGTGGCGGCTGGCGTTCAGCTCGGCGTGTATTCGAACAAGCCGGAACGGTTCACCCAGTTGACCGTGCGGACGTTGCTTCCGTCGTGGCCTTGGGCGGCCATCCGCGGCCAGCGGGCCGATACGGCGAAAAAACCGGCACCCGATGGCGCGCTCGCTCTGGCGGATGATGTGGGCATTGCTCCAGAACGGTGTTTCTTTTTAGGTGACAGTGAGGCGGATATGCAGTGCGCCCGAGCGGCCGGGATGACCGCGCTCGGGGCGCTCTGGGGATTCCGGTCGCGGGACGTCATCGCCGCGGCCGGCGCCCACCACTTGATCGGCGCGCCTGGAGAGGTCGGGCCGCTGGTGCGGGCGGGGGGGGCGGGTGGGGGGAAGGGGTAAGGGGGGAGTTATTTGAGATTTGAGATCTGAGATCGGATTTGAGATCTGAGATCTGAGATGGAATTGGGGGGCGATAAGCCGAAAGACTGGGATGGATGCCACGACATTCAGGAGCCACAATAAACACGAAAGAGACGAATGGCCCGGGCGTTGCTCCATGAGCCCATCTGACGGGTCAGGGGATCGTCTATCGTAACGACTTGGAATTTCGTGTGATCCGTAAATCTCGTGTTCCAATGTCCCTTGTTGGGATGGAGCGTATGCTCCTTGCTCTACCAGACGAGGGCCCAGAGGGCTTTGAGGTAGCGGCTTTCGGGGCAGTGCGACATGACCGGGTGGTCTGGGCCGGCTTCGGTGCGATCGAGGATTTGGAGACGTCGGCCGTGGCGGTGGGCGGCGCCGATGACGAGGTGCTCAAAATCTTCCGGGGAGAGGAGACCGGAGCACGAGCAAGTGACGAACAACCCGCCTCGTTCGACCAGGCAAACGCCCAAGGCATTGAGGTCGTTGTATTTTCGCCGCGCGAGGTCCTGATCATCCCGACTGTTGACGAACTTCGGCGGGTCGAGAACGACCGCGCCGAACAACTCGCCGTTGGCGAGCATCTGTCGCGCGTAATCAAAGGCATCGGCATGAACCCACCGGACGCGGGCGTGGTTGAGGTTGGCGTTGGCGCGGGCTTGGACAATGGCCTTCTCGTCCAAATCGACCCCTGTGACTTCCGCGGCGCTGCCGGCCGCCTTGGCGGAAATGGCAAAGCCTCCCGTGTAACAGCACAGGTCCAGCACGCGCCGTCCGGCGGTCCATTGGGCGAATCGCCGCCGGTTGTCGCGCTGGTCGCAGAAGAATCCGGTTTTATGGCCATCGGCAAAGTCCACGATGTACCGAACGCCGTGCTCCGTGACGCGGACTTGGCGTACCGTGGCCACAGCCGGCGCCGTTCGCGGATCGATACCTTCAATCCGCGCGATGTCGGGATCGACCTGGAAAACGGCGCGTCTGGTTTCCAGGCCCTCGTGCAGACGGGGCAGCCAGCGGTCGAGGCGTTTCCAGACGCCGAGATTGCTGACCTCAACCGAGAGCACGTCGGCAAATTTATCGACTACCAGGCCGCCCAATCCATCGGCATCGCTGTGGACCGCGCGCCAGGCGTCACCGGTTTCGTCGAGGCGGAGCACGCGGCGGCGCAGGGCGATCGCGCGGTCCAGGAGCGCATCGACGGCCTCCTCCCGGGCGGGCGGCTCGCCGGCCTGGAGCAGCCGCAAGGGAATGCGAGCAGTGGGATTAAAAAAGCCCATGGCGAAGGGCCTTCCCTCCTTGTCGACCGCCGTCACCAAGTCGCCCGGCCGCGTCCGGTCGGAGACCGCCCCAATGAATCGGGGGAAAACGGCGGGGGCCGTGGTGAAATACTTCAACTGGACCCAAGGTTCCGGCCATCCCTCGGATCCCGGTGGCTTGGCGGCGGCTTGGCCGAGTCGGCCAGCGCTTGGCCGCCGGCCGTGCCTGGCCGCCCAATCGAGGCGTCCGCGGTCCGCGGCACTTGCCACGGGCCTCGGTCGGCCTGGGCCTGGCGGTCGCCAGTCGGGAGGCTGAGAATCCTCGTTAAATCGCCGAAAATTACTAGGCATAATTAATTATCTTAGGTTACAGATGAGGCCACATCAGTTTCCGGCTCGTCAAACTTGAGTTTTATGGCATTTTTGTCACTCGTTGGGGCGCTCAATCCAGCCCATAATGCCGGCATTCTTGAAGCATCAACTCGAAGTCTCCCATGCATCCATTCAGCAAGAGTATTTTGAGTGCCGCGGTGGACGGCGGCCGCGTCGTGGTCAGCTATAAGCTCGGGCTGGCCGATGGGATCACTCTGTATAGTCGACGGGATGGGGAAGCGGATTTCTCCCCGCTGGCCGAGGACGAGCCCGGACCCTTTATTGACGACCGGCCGAAGCTGAACCCGCACCAGCCCGAGACGCGGCGGTATCGGGCGGTCCTTCTTTACAGCGGCGAGGAAAATCGCCTGATGAGCAACGAGGTTGAGCTGACGCTGCCTTAAGCGACAAGGCGTTTTCATTCCTCAGCACGCGCTTTGTACAGTAGAGCGGTTAGAATCATGTGTTTCGCAGGGCACTCTCTATTGATTGATGCAGCGATTTTCTTGCCGACAATGATTCACAGAAGTCGTTGGTATTCTTGGAATAAGGCAAACATTGCCGCTCCGGCTGGCGAAAGCCCCTTCTGAACCGGGGCATTCCGCGCGTAAAGGCCGAAGCTTTTCCGCAGATGGGGCTTCCAGTCCGAAGAGCTGGAGTTTTTCCAGCAGTCCCAGGGCTTGTAGCGCCCACAAAAACGTCAATTTCAATATTGGGTGTAGTAATAAGCAGTTGTTTTCCTTCATGAAAACGCCCCTGCGTTGATCGCGACTTTTCCTGAGCCGAGGCTTGAACTCGCGCTGGCCTCGGGGAGAATGTGGTGATGGCGCGTGCGCACCACCTCACGATGTGTTCCTTCTGCGGCAAGAGCCAGTCAGAAGTCAAGAAACTCATTGCCGGACCGGGAGTCTACATCTGCGACTCCTGCATTACGACGTGCAAAAACATCCTCGAGAAGGAGACGCGCCGGGACGAAATGGCGATCGTGCGGGACCTGCGGTTGCCGAAGCCGGAGGAGCTGAAGCGGCATCTTGACCAGCACGTCATCGGTCAGGACCACGCCAAAAAAGTGCTCTCGGTGGCCGTCCACAACCATTACAAGCGACTCCTGCAGCACGATGACCGCCATCGGGTCGACTTGCCGCTGTTCGACGACGTGGAGATCGAAAAATCGAATTTGCTGCTCATCGGCCCCACGGGGAGCGGCAAGACCCTGCTGGCCAAAACGCTGGCCGATGTGTTGGAGGTGCCGTTTTCGATTGCGGATGCCACGACGCTCACGGAGGCGGGTTATGTGGGAGAGGATGTCGAGAACATCATCCTGCGTCTGCTGCAGAATGCGGATTTCGACGTGAAGCGCGCGGAGATGGGGATTGTGTACATCGACGAAATCGACAAGATCGGACGGCGCACGGAAAACGTCTCGATCACGCGCGACGTGAGTGGGGAGGGGGTGCAGCAAGCCCTGCTCAAGATCCTGGAAGGCACCATTTGCAACGTCCCTCCCCAGGGCGGGCGAAAACACCCACAACAGGAGTACATCCAGGTCAATACTGACAAAATCCTCTTTATCTGCGGCGGGGCCTTTGTGGGGCTCGACCAGATCCTGTCACGGCGGAAGAACAAACCGGTCCTTGGGTTCGGTGCGGTCAACACTCCGGCAGAGACTGTCTTCCCGGATCCCGCGGGTGTACAGCCGGAAGATCTGCTTCATTTTGGGCTGATCCCGGAATTCATCGGACGGTTGCCGATCGTTTCGCGACTGGAGCCGCTGACGGAGGAGGACCTGATCCGAGTGCTCACGGAACCGCGCAACGCCATCACCCGGCAGTATCGGAAGTTGCTCGCCATGGAAGGGGTCGAGCTCGAGATCACGCGTGATGGGCTGCGCGCCATGGCGCAGGAAGCGGTCAAGCGCGGCACGGGAGCGCGGGCGCTCCGCTCGATCTTCGAGAGATTGATGCTCGACGTGATGTTCGAGGTGCCGGGACGCGATGATGTGAGGGAGGTCGTGATTAATGCCTCGACGGTTCGCGGCGAGCGGCCAGCCGTCTTGCGCAAAAAGAAGCGGGAGGCGCCGAAAAAGCACGCCGCGTGACCCGATGACGGAAAGAAATGCCGGCGGTGAGAGGGGGAAGCACCATCTCGGTTCAGTAAAATTCCTACTGGACGCGCTCTGGCCTCGCGATAACGCTTCTCCCACGTCTCCCTAACACTTAACTCCAATGAAACACATCATGCGCACCGCCACCCTTATTGTTGCCCCGCTGCTCGCTTTGGCTCTCGCCTCCTGCGAAAAGAAAACCGAGACTCAGGTCGAAAAAGCCATCATAGAGACCAAGGAAGCGGCCTCCGCCGCCGGCGAGGCCGCGAAAACGGCCGGCAAAGACGCCCTGAACAAGGTTGAAGCGGCCACCGGGAAAGCGAAGGCTGAGACGAAGGATGCGCTCGACAAGGCTGCGGGTGCCGCCGCCAAGGCCGCGGAGACCGTGAAAGAGAAAACGGCCGATGCCGTGGAGGAGACTAAGGAGGCGGCGGGCGCCGTGGGCGAGAAGCTCGAAGAAGCCGCCGAGAAGGCCGCCGAAGGCATTGAAGAGGCGGCGGAAAAGGTTGAGGGAGCGGCGAAGGACCAATAATCCTCAGCTGTCTTGCGCCATTGACGAGCCGCTTGGGCCGGGGTTCATACCCTGATGCCCCATCGGCTTTTGTCATTAATGGAAACGAACCGCCGCTGGTCGGAGCAGCGGCGCGCAGATGATCCCGGCTTCTTCGAGCGCCTCAGCCGCCAGCAGGCGCCGGAATATCTCTGGATTGGCTGCTCGGACAGTCGGGTGCCGGCCAACGAAATTGTCGCCATGGATCCGGGCGAGCTTTTCGTTCATCGCAACGTGGCCAACGTCGTCGTGCACACGGACCTGAACTGCCTGTCGGTCATGCAATTCGCCGTTGATGTGCTGAAGGTCAAACACATCATTGTCTGCGGACACTACGGATGCGGCGGCGTGGCCGCTGCGTACCGAGGAGCCAGACTCGGGCTGATCGACAACTGGCTGCGTCACATCCAGGACGTGCGAAACAAACATCTCGCGCTCCTCCAAGGCGCGGCGGACGAGGCGACGGCTCTCGACCGGCTCTGCGAGCTGAATGTCATTGAGCAGGTGATCAACGTCTGCGATACCACCATCGTCGGGGACGCGTGGGATCGCGGGCAATCGGTCACCATCCACGGATGGATCTACGGGATTCAGGACGGACTGCTTCGCCCGCTCGGCGTCTGTGCCCGCGATCGAGAGGAGCTGACGACCGGAGTTCAGACCGCCCTGGCGGCGGTCGGCGCCAAGGCTTGAGCGGGAGATGGTGGCCCTTTGGGCCAGCGCCGCCAGGGTGCTCGACACGAAGATGGCTTAAATACTGGGGACGGCACTCGGATGGCACGGGTTCACCGCCTGCGCGCCCGGGTGGTCACGTCACACCGCAATGGCTTATTGGCCCCTGATGTATGGGGCATTGATCGGTAGCCGAGCCACCGCAAGGATGACCCTCACCTACCAACGAGACCTTCCGATCTCCTCGTTATTCCGGGCGCTTTCTCCGCGCCCGCAAGACGCCAGCTTTAGCTCGAAGCGCTGGCTGCCCCGTCGCCTGCGGGAGTCGAATCAGCGACTTCTGTGGCGGGAGCGGCATCTTCGGTACGGATAGCCACGGGCGACGGGCTGGGAGCCGTCACCGGTCCCGCGGGCGGCACCACACCGTCCTGCAGTTGTTCTCGGCGGATGATACCGGTCGTGACATCACCTCGGGTGGGGCCGACGAGGCGTGGTTCCCGCGGTTCACGGCTTTCGCGCGGTTCGCGGCCTTCGCGCGGTTCACGGCCTTCGCGTGGTTCGCGGCCTTCGCGTGGTTCACGGCCTTCGCGCGGTTCACGGCGAGGTGGTCGGTTCTCGGAAGAGCGGCCTTCGGGGAACCGGTGGTCGGAGGAGCGACCCTCGTCGCCGCGACCTTCGGCGGGCGCGGGGCGGGTTGGATCGGCCGGTTTGGCCCCTGTGACGAGCATCTTGCGGCCCATGAATTCCTTATCGTGCAATTCGGCCACGGCCCGCTTGGCTTGATCGAGGCTCAGCATTTCCACGAAGGCAAAACCCTTCGATCGTTGGGTGGCGCGGTTGACGACCACTTCCACGTTCTGAACCTGGCCGACGCCACCAAAGAGATCATTCAGGTCGGACTCGGTCACGTCATAGGACAAATTGCCGACATACAGCCGGCCACTGGTCACCTCATGATGAATGACGGGGCGCGGGGTTTTCGTTTCGCGAGGCGGGCGGGAGTCGGCCTCTTGGCGGGCGGGGCGGCCGGATGGGCTTGCTGATTCGGTGATTGCCGGGCGGTCGGCGCGGCGGAGGGGAGGTTTAGGGCCGAGGCCAATAATCGAGAGGATTTTCTGCCAGACACTGAGTTTCGGTCCGCCTTGAGGGCGCCGAAAGGTTTCCGTGTCGCCTTGGAATCGCTGGCGTTGATGTTGGCTAGGGCTGCCGTGTTCGGAAGGGCGGTCCGAGGACCGGTGGCGGGGGCGTCCGCCGCGGCGTTGATGCGACGGCGTCGAAGCTGATTGGCTCATGGGGTGTTCTAATCTCTGGGAAAGGGTCGCCGCGTCGGCGCCCCGGTATGTTGCGGCGTAGAACGGAGCCCCGAATCGGGTCCCGCACGCGCGGGCCGGGTGGGCACAATGGGCCGTTCAGGCCGATTGGACCGACAACATCAGTTCTGATCGATGTTCTTCCGACCAGCACGAAGGGTTTCGTGAGGAGCCGGGGGGTGGCAAGGTGAGCCCGGAGCTCGATGCGCCGTGCTTTCGACCGCGGAATGGAGCCCGATCGGCCCACTCCATTAATGACTTGCGTCACAATCACTGTCACTAAGCCGTTCCCCTTTTTGAGTCTGTCCAACGAGGATCATATCAGTTTGCCGCCAATAGGCAAGTGGGAGTTTGGCGGCAGAGGTTTGGCGGTCGTGGATTGGATTGGTGCACACGATTGCTTGCATGGGTGGGTCATTGATTCGATAAAGGGCGGCCAGTGATGAGACGAGATGCCAGGACGCGACTCGCGAAAGACCACCCCCGGCCCGTGGCGGGAGGGGTGGTGGCGCCGAAGGGATTCAAGTGTCATGCGGTTGAAGCGGGCATCAAGGATCCGGCGAAGCCGCGGCTGGATCTGACGTTGATTTATTCGGAGGTGCCGGCGGTGTGCGCGGCGACGTTCACCACGAACAAAGTGAAGGCGGCGCCGGTGCGGGTGAGCGCGGAGCATATTCGGCGGGGGCGGGTCCAGGCCATCGTGGCCAACAGCGGCAACGCGAACGCGTGCACGGGTCCCCGCGGGATCCAGGATGCCCAGGCCATGTGCGCGGCGGCGGCCCGGGCGCTGGACTTGCGGCCCTCGCAGGTGGCGGTGTGCTCGACGGGCATTATCGGACTGCCGCTGCCGATGGATCGCCTATTGCGGCAAATGCCGGGGTTGGTGGCCGGCCTCCAATCGCGGGACGGCGAGCGGGTGGCGCGCGCGATCATGACGAGCGACACCCATCCGAAATCGATGGCGATCGAGGTGCGGCTGGGCAAGACGGCGGTGCGGCTGGGGGCCACGGCCAAAGGGGCCGGCATGATCTGTCCGAGCATGGGCACGATGTTCTGCTTTATCACGACCGACGCGGCGATCGCGCCTGATGAGCTGAAAAAGGCCACGCTGTGCGCGGTCGAGGGTTCATTCAACCGCATCTCGATCGATGGCGACACGAGCACGAACGACACGGTGATCGTGCTGGCCAATGGGCAGGCAGGCAACCGCCGTATTGAAAGCGGCACGCCGGGAGCCCGCCAGTTTCGCGCCGCCCTCGGCCACGTGATGCTCACGATGGCGAAAATGCTGGTCCACGACGGCGAGCGGGTCACCAAATTCGTAACGATTCGCGTGGTTCGCGCCGCGACGCACCTGGACGCGCGGCGAGTTGCCGAGGCTGTGGCCAACTCCATGTTGGTCAAGTGTTCATGGAATGGCGGCGACCCGAATTGGGGGCGGGTGATGCATGCGGTCGGCTATTCCCGGGCGGCCCGGCTGCGCGAGGAAATGATTGATGTGTTTTTTGACGGGCTGATTGCGGCGCGGGGCGGGTTGTATGCGGGTACGCCGATTCCGGAGTTGAAGAAGGTCACCGCCAAGCGGGAGTTTACCGTCACCATCGACCTCAATCTCGGCACCGCCGACTACCACGTCTACACGAGCGACCTGTCGCAGGAGTATGTGGAGTTCAACTCGCAAGAGTATGCGGTGAGGGTGGCGAAATAACCGTCGAGCATGACAGCATCGTTTCATCAGCAGATCGCCAAGGCCTCGGTGTTGATCGAGGCGCTGCCGTACATGCAGCAATTTCGGGGGCAGACGTTTGTGATCAAGATCGGGGGCAGTGCGATGGACGACTGGAGTCTGATCGAAGGTTTGTTGCGGGACGTGGTCTTTCTCGAGGGGATCGGGATCAATCCGGTGCTGGTGCACGGCGGGGGCAAGGCGATCTCGAAAGGCATGGCGGACGCCGGACTGGCGGCGCGCTTTGTGAACGGCTTGCGGGTGACCGATGACGCGACCATCCGCATCGTGGAAAGAGTGCTCACCCAGGAGATCAATCCCCGGCTGGTGAAAGCCATCAACGATTTCGGTGGCCTGGCGGTCGGCATCAACGGGAAACGGGTTTTCCTCGGCCGGAAGACGCCGCCGGTCGTCGACCGGGAATGCGCGCAGCCCGCCGATCTGGGATGGGTGGGGGAGGTGGTCGATTTCCGGTTGGACGAACTCCAGGCGATCTTGAAAGGCGAGATTGTGCCGGTCGTTTCGCCCATCGCTTCCGAAATCGGATCCGGGCACGCCTTGAACTGCAATGCGGACGTGGCGGCGGCGGCGCTGGCCGGCCGACTCAAGGCGGCCAAGTTCATTTATCTGAGTGACGTGCTCGGAGTGATGCGCGACCCGCGAGACGCCAAGTCCCTGATCCCGCACCTCAACCGCGCCGAGGTCGCCGCCCTGATCGCCGACGGCACCATCTGCGGCGGGATGATTCCAAAAGTCGAATCCGCCCTGGCGGCGCTGGAGGCGGGAGCGGCCAAGGTCCACTTGATCGACGGGCGATTGCCGCACTCGCTGCTGCTCGAAATTTTTACAAAAGAGGGCATCGGCACCGAGATTGTGTGCTAAGGTGGCCCTTTCCCCGGGATGCAGGGGCCGGTTTTTCCGTCGGGGTCGGCGGAGTGACCGGCCCACTTCATTTTTCAAGATCAGCCATGAACCATTTGCTTTCACTCGAGCAGCTCACCGCCAGCGAGATACGGGAGATTCTGAGCCTGGCGGCGCGACTGAAAAAGCAGCGAGGCACGCCGGCCGGAGCCCGGCACCAGCCGCTGCGGGGCCAGACGTGGGCGATGATTTTCACCAAGGCATCGACGCGCACGCGGGTCAGCTTTGAGGTCGGAGTGCGCGAGCTGGGCGGCGACGTGTTTTTCCTGAGTCCGGCGGATTCTCAACTGGGGCGGGGCGAGCCGATCAAGGACACGGCGCGGGTGTTTGGCCGGATCGCGCACGGTGCCATCATCCGGACGTTTGCGCAGCAGGACGTGGTCGACTTTGCGCATTTCAGCGGGCTGCCGACGATCAATGCGCTCACCGACGAGGAACACCCGTGCCAGGTGCTGGCCGACCTCCAGACGATGCAGGAAAAACTGGCAGGGTGGAAGGACCGCAAAGTCGTTTTTATGGGCGACGGCGACAACAACATGGCCCGTTCGTGGATGTGGGCGGCCGAGCGGCTTGGATTCGACTTGGTGATATGCGCTCCGAAGAAATACCAACCGAAGCCGGCGTATCTGGCGCGTTTCCGGATGGGTCGGGTCACGTGCGAGGCCGATCCCGCGAAGGCGGCGGGCGGAGCGGACGTGCTTTACACTGATGTGTTCGTGAGCATGGGGCAGGAGGCGGAAGGCGCCAAGCGGCTCAAGGATCTGCGGGCGTACCAGATCAACGAGGAGCTGGTGAAAGTGGCCGGTCCGCAAGCGATCGTCATGCACTGCCTGCCGGCGTATCGAGGCAAGGAGATCACGGAATCGGTGCTGGAAGCGCACGCGGGCACCATATTTCAGGAAGCGGAAAACCGGCTTCACGCGCAGAAGGCGGTCATGTCGCTGCTGGCGCGGTCGTGAGGTTTGGGACGAAAGAGGCGCGTGCGTTCTGCAGATGCTTGAGGGCGAAACACTGACCAGTCAGTTCCAACTCGCCGCGATAGACCGGATCATGCCCGCCCTCGATGTCGATGGTCCCGCGATAGCCAGCGTGGACGAGATCGGACACGATGCGGGACCAGTTGGAGTCGCCCAGTCCGGGGAATCGGTGCAAGACGACACGACGGGAGCCACCGATGCCATGGGCCGCGATCAGATCATGGCGCACTTCCGCATCTTTGCCGTGGAGGTGAAAAATGCGATGGGCCCAGGTCCGCAATTGGGGGATTGGGTCGATGAGTTGGCACCATTGGTGGGCCGGCTCCCACTCCAGGCCCAAGGCGGCCGAGGGCACCGCCTCAAACATGAGTTCCCAGGCGTCCGGATTGTGCGCGATGTTGCGGTCACCCGTCAGCCAGGTGCCACCCTGCAGGCAATTTTCCAACGCGAGACGGACGCCGCAGCTTCCGGCGAAATCAGCAAGCTCGGCAAACACCTCTCGAAATCGCGGGATGGAATCGGGGATCGACGCGCCCGGGACTCGGCCGGCGAATCCGCAGACCAGATCGGTCCCGAACCGGGGGGCGAGGGAAATCAAACTACGCCAACCCGCGCGGATTTCCTCGCCGTGTTCATCGTCGGCCAGCGTGTTGCCATAGAGGGCGAGGCATGAGATCACGGCGCCGCGCCCATCGAGGACGGCAGCTGTCTCATCCGCCAGCCGGGCGAGGTCGGTATCGCCGATCGTATTTTTAAAGCCGATCTGAAACGATTCGAAACCGAGGGGGATCAGGGCATCGATCTGCGCGGGCGCGGCGTGGCCGCGATTCATGAGGACGGTGCCGAGGCGAATCATCAGGTCATTGGTCCCTCAGGCGGTCGAGCAGCCCGCGCCCCGCATCCTTCAGTTGGTCGGTCACATCCTGAAGCGGGTGGGCGATGTGGACATCCGGTTTGGCCAATGCCCCACTGGAGGTGAACGCCATGTGCAATCGGCCGCCCTTAACCAGCGGGTCGATGAGCAGACGGCGCAGTTCGGCGCCGGTGTTGGTTCCCAACGATTCAAGGAATGAATTCGCGCCGCCGAGCGCCTTGTCGGAAATCGCCTGGCTGGCCATCCAGGCGGCCGAGACCTTGTGGCTGTCGTCATTCAAATCGAGCTCGCTACCGGCCTCGACCAAGAGCGCGTAGCCGGTGAAATCGAGGGTCGCGGGTGCGGTCAGGCTGAGCCGGTGGCCGGTGAAGCGGAACGCCAGCGGCGTGTCGGCGGCCAGCACGGCTTCCGTCGAAAGCGGGTCGAGGCGCAGGCCGGCGCGTCGGGCGCGGGCGAGGTTTTTCTCGATTTTTTCCAAGGCCGGGAGCGAGCGCAGGGTGGCGCCGCGCGAGATGACGGCGGTCGCTTCCATGTCGGGTTGGAGGCGGCTGGTGGAGGCCTCGAAGGGGGCCAGCGTGCCTTGAAGCGCGATCTCGAGCTCGGCCAACCGGCCCGGATTCTTGCGTCCGCCGTCCACCCACAGGCGCGAGCGCAGGTCAACGGAGGCGCGGTTGGCATCGGTGAGGCGGGCCGGGTCGACCGAGAGCCCGGAAACGATGAGGTTGAGCTGGTTGAGCTCCGTGACGGCGCGGGTTTTGCGATTGCGGATGCGGGCACGGCCGTCGGTGAAGGTCACGCGATCGATGGCGATTGGCCCGTGCAGGTCGCGGGCGTAGAAATCGGGCATCGGGCTTTCGGTGGATTCACCAGCGTCCGGATCTGCGGGCGGATCAGATTGCTCGGAAGCACCGGCCTCCGATGGGGTGGCGTCAGGTGTGGCAGCCTCGGCCGCGACGGCGATGGCGGCGGCGACTGGGATGATGGCGGCGACGGCCGGGTTGGGACGCCCGCCGACGGTGGCCGGGGCGCGGAAGAGGTGGCTCAGGGAATTGCCACCGCCGGGCAGGATGTCGCATTTCACATCGCCCATCTCGATGTGAAAGGCTTTGACGTTGATTTCCCGGCGCAAAATCAACGCCGCCAGATCCGCCTCGACCGTGCCGCTCCGCATTCGGAGGTAGGTATTGGTGATCTTGATCGGCGGACGGGAGGCCGGCGGGCTCGCCCGGTCGGCCTCGCCATCGCGCGGGTGGAAATGCAACCCAACGAGCTCCAACCGCGCCGGCGACGAGAATAGGGAGAGCGTGCAGCCGTCAAGCTGCACGCGCGCATTGTACACCGACTCCAGGTGGTGCACGACGCGTTCCGGCGTGAATTGGCGAAGCGCCCACCAGACGGCCAGCGACCCGCCGCCCGCCCCCAGGGCCAGCAGCAGGGCGATCACCGTCAGCAGGCGCTTGATCCATCGGGGCATTTCCCGCGTTCTTAGATTTTCTCCGCGCTGTATTCCCAGCCCTCGCGGTATGTGCGCTTGATAAACTTGGCCGCCTCGGGCATGCCGACGACCTCGAATTTCTTCGGATCAAATTCGATGGTTTTGCCGACACTGATCGCGAGGTTGCCAAGGAGACAGAGGTAGGTGAGCGGCACCGAGTAGTCGAAATTGCTCGGCGGCTTCAGACCATTCTTGATGGCATGCGTCCACTCGGCCTGCGGGTTGCCCGGGTGGGTGCTGCGTTCGAGTGTCTTTTTCGGGCCCGTGGCAATCCATTCCTTGTGGCTCGACTCGGGGATGAGGCGGGGCGAAGAGCAGTAGTCGCTTTGATCATAGATGATGCCCTTGTCACCCACCATGAAGAAGCCGCCATCGGACAAATTGCGACCGGACTCGAGCTGTTCCGGACGGTTCGGTTTGCGGCCGCCGTCGTACCAATGGAGGACGACGTTCGGGAAGTGCACTTTGATCGTTGAGGCTTTGGGCCAGGCGGTTTCGGTGGGTTCCTCGGCATCCACTTCAATTTTGATGATGTCTTTGACGATCGATTTGTCGAGGTCGAGCGCCCAGAACGGACCGTCGAGCAGGTGGCATCCCATGTCGCCCATGGCGCCAGCGCCGTAGAGCGTGTGACCCCGCCAGGAAAAAGGATGGAGGCCGGAAGTGAAGCCGACCAGTGGGTTGGCGGCCTGCCACGCTTCCCAGTCGAGGTCCTCCGGAGTTTCCTTGCCGGTTTCGAATTTGGCGCCATTCCCCTGCGGCCAGATCGGGCGGTTGGTCCAGACGTGCATTTCCTTGACTGTACCAATGGCTCCTTGTTGAACCCATTCTTTGCAGAGACGCATGCCTTCGCCGGTGTGGCCCTGATTGCCCATGGCGGTGACGACGTTCTTCTTGGCGGCGGCGAGGGCGAGCTGCTGGGCTTCCCAAAGCGTGTTGGTGAGCGGTTTTTGGACGCAGACGTGTTTCCCGAGCCCCATGGCATGCATGGCGGCAGGATAGTGGGCGTGGTCGGCGGTGGAGACGGTGCAGGCGTCTATTTCTTTGACCGAGTCGAGCAGGCGCCGGAAATCGGTGAAGCCCTTGTCGGCGGGGAGATTGTATTTTTTCAGCGCCTCAGCGAGCCGTTTGCGGTCGGTGTCGCAAATGGCGATCACGGTATTTCCCTCGGCGGCTGCTGCGAGGTCGCTTTCGCCCTTGCCGCCGCCCCCGCCGATGCCGGCGATGCCGAGTTTGCTATTGGGATTGGCGGAGCGGGTGATGGCCGGGAATCCGAGGCCGGCGGCGGTGCCGGCGGCGCCGACGGTACGGAGGAAGCTGCGACGGGATGTGGACTTCATGTGATCGGGGTTGTGGTGGTGGTCAGGTGAATGGGGGACGATCCGTCGGGCAGCCGTCGGCTGCCGGGCGGAGGAACCGAAGCGTGGCACATGCCACCCGGTGGTCAAATCGCGGGGAGCAGTAAATTCACCGGTGTCCCGCCTCCCGGAAAATTTGGGGTAGTGCCTCTGGAGCGACGTACCAAAGGTCGTTGTGCGAGGCGAGAGGGACTTCGGTGAGCCGGACAGATGAGGGCGCCAGGGCGGCCAATTGGCGGGCCATGCTGACGGGAATGACTTCGTCATCAACGCCATGGACGATCCAAACGCGACCGCCCCGGTCGGTCACGGCGGCCAGCCTGCTTCGGTTGTCATACCGATGGCGGTTGAGGTGGCAGAGCGGCCAACCGACCAGGCGGCGGCCCATTTCAGTGAGGGTGGTGAACGGGGCGACCATGACGACGCGGTTCAGTTGTAGATCGTCCGCGGCGATCAGGGCGGCGGCGGCGCCGAGCGACTGACCGGCGGCGCCCAGGCGCGGGGCCAGCGATTCGTGGGTGGTGCCGAGGTGGGTGGCGAGTGCGCTGACGGCACCGGTCAGGGTGTGGGCGACGCCATCGGGTGACGGGCGACCGGGATTGCCTCCGTAGCCTGGGTAGTCGATGAACAGCCATCCCGCCTCCGGATCCCAGCGCCGCGCCTCGTCGAGGTAGTCGAGCGCGAGGGCGGCATTGCCCGGACACCATAGCCACACCGGCGCATTCGGGGATCGGCCCGGCAGAAAGCGAGCCCGTTGGATTCCCTCCGGGGTGGCAAACGAAAGCACCGTGCCGCCCTGGGCGAGGAAATGGGCTTCCTCCCGCGGGCTGTAGGCTCGGGGATAATAGATCAACCGCGACTGGCAGCCGATCAGGAGGAGAGAAGCGCCCAAGACCGCCAATCCGACCGTGCGCGCGGCGACAAGGAGAAGGCGTTTCATGGGTATTTCGACGAGAGCACACTAGGACATCCGCATCAACGTGCTCTGGCCGAAGAGGATTTCGACCAGAGCAGACTGATTTTGTTGTTCAGCGTCGATTCGCTTTCGAGCGAACGAAGGCCTGGCGAGGAGCGGATGGCCATCTTGGAGCGACGGGGGCGGGATGGCCGATCAAGGCGCGGTCACCCGGACACGCAGAAAGCGGGCTTGGCCGGCGGAAGTCGGCACGTTGTCGCGCACCTTTAAGATGCCTGCCGAGTCGGTGATCACGGTGGTGCTGGCGACGCTCCACTCGCCTTGGGCCAGAGAGCCGGTGGATTCGACGACGAGGGTCACGCCAGCCCGTTTGCTCAAGGTGAAGGTAAGAAAGCCGTCCTCAATGACCGCCTCCGGCAGGCGGGAGGGGTCGGGAAATGTCGGGTCGCCGCCGAAAGCGTACTCCAATAACTCGACCATGCCGTCGAGATCGTCGTCATCGGCGGGACCGTGGCCGGTGGTGGTGCCCCAGTGGGTGATTTCCCAAGCGTCGGGCAGGCCGTCCGCGTCGGCGTCGGTTGTATCGGCCGTGTACAGGATTGTGATGAAGTCGAACTCGGCGAACGGAGGGTCGGTCATCTGGGTGGCGCCGGTGATGGCCACGCTGTTGAGCGGACCGAGGGCGAGGCCGAAGGGAAACGCGACCTCATCCCGTTGGCGAGGCCCATCGAACCGCTCGAACCAAATCCGCTGACCGGTCCGTCCATCGTAGCACGCCGTGTAAAAATCCTGGGTGTCGTTCGATCCGGCGGAGGTGCCGGTGACAATCACATTGCCCTGCGGATCGATGGCGATGGCCGTGCCTCCATCGTCGCCATCGCCCGGCCCATTGTATCGCTCCGACCACAATTCGCTGCCGTCGGCGCCCGAGTACTTCGTCACCATCAGATCGAGATTGCGCCCGTTGTCGGACGAGCCGGTGATGACGGCGTCGCCTGCGGCATCGACGGCGACCGCGGTGGCGCGGTCCTCGCCATTGCCCGTCCCGTTTTGGCGTTGTGACCACAGTTCCGAGCCGTCCGCGGCGGCATATTTCACGGTCAGGAAGTCCAGATTCCCATTGTTCGACACGCTGCCAGCGACCACGGCGTTGCCGGCGGCATCAAGTGCCAGCGCCCTTGCCAAATCGTCGCCGCCACCCGGCCCGTCCTCGAGTTCGTCCCAGATCACGGCGTCGGTGGTGCCGTCGTACTTTGCGGTGTACCAGTCGATGGAACCGTTGCCGCCGCGGGAAAGGCCCGTCACCAGCACGTCGCCGGACGCATCAACCACGACCGCGACCGCCGCGTCGTTGCCATTGTCCGGACTATTGTACCGCCGCGACCAAAGGCGCGAACCGGTGCCCGCGGCATACTTTGCCGTGTAAAAATCTAGGCCGGTGCCGCTACCCGTCGAACTGCCCGTGACGATGACGTTGCCCTCGGCATCGAGCGCGATCGCGGTGGCGGCGTCATCGCCACGCGCCGGGCCGTCGTCACGCTGATTCCAGAGGTCGGATCCTGTCGTCCCGTTGTATTTTCGCGTATACACGTCCAGGCCGCTCGAGGAGCCGGTCGACCCCCCGGTCGACCCCCCGGTCACGATCACGTTTCCCGCTGCATCAATGGCGACAGCGACCGGCACATCATCGGCATCTCCAGGGCCGTCGTACCGGTCGGACCACAATTCGAACCCGTCGGAGGCGCGGTACTTCACCGTGTAATAGTCAAACGCGTTGCTGGAAACCGATCTTCCAGTCACGACCACATTCCCGGCCGCATCCATGGCGACAGCCCGCCCTTCGTGCACGCCGTCGGTCGTTCCGTCATAGCGTTCGTTCCACTTTTCCACGACATCTTGGGCTTGGCTGGGGGTGGGTGTGGAACATAGGGCCAACAGGGCCCATGGGGCCGACGCCCAGCGTTGAAGCGGCATTGAGCGGGTGGAGGATCGTGGGCAGGTGGTGACGGGTGCAAACGGCGGCATGAAACCCATTCTGACCGATTATCGAGCGCATGCAAAATCAGTCTGTCGACTGGCGCGGGACGCCGTACAAGTGCGGGTGACTCCGAGCCATCCACCCTGTCTGCACGTGCCCGCCTATGTCGCCGGCCGCCCGGTCGAGAGCGATGCCGTGCTTGAAATCCGCTACCCGTATGATGGGTCGCTCACCGGCACTTGCCCGATGGTTGGCCGATCGCATCTGGAAGAGGCGATACAAGCTGCGGTGGCGCCAGGGCGACCAGTGCTGACGAGGCACGAACGGGCTGGGGTTCTGCGTCGGGCCTCGGCCCTGCTGGCCGAGCGTCGCGAATCATTCGCGCGTCTCATCACCCGGGAGACCGGTCTGTGTCTTCGCGAGTCGCGCTACGAGACCGGGCGCACGTCGGACGTGCTGGACTTCGCCGCGATGGAAACCCTGCGCGACGACGGCCAGATCTTTTCATGCGACATCTCCGCGATGGGTCGGGCTCGCAAGATTTTCACCACTCGACAGCCGGTTTCGCTCGTCGCGGCCATCACGCCCTTCAACCACCCGCTCAATCAGGTCGCCCACAAGCTGGCCCCGGCCATCGCGGCCGGCGCGCCGATGATTCTCAAGCCTTCCGAACGCGCTCCGCTCACCGCGCTGACGTTCGCCGGCCTGCTGTATGAAGCCGGATTGCCCGGCTGGATGCTTTCGCTGTTCGTCGGGTCCATTGACGACGTCGTCAATCCGATGATCGAGGACGAGCGCATCGAGGTCGTCACGTTTACCGGCTCGGTCGAGATCGGCAAATCGATCGCTCGGCGGGCTGGGTATAAGAAGCTCTGTCTTGAACTCGGCGGGAATTCGCCGCTGATTGTGCTCGCGGATGCGGACCTCGATCTCGCGGCCCGGCTGGCGTGCGAGGGGGCTTTTCGGAATTCCGGCCAGCGCTGCACCGCGGTAAAGCGGATTCTCGTGGCTGAGGAAGTCCGTCCGGCGTTTACCGAGCGGCTGGTCACCGCGGCCGCTGGTTACCTTTGCGGGGATCCCGAAGAGGAGGCGACCCTCGTGGGGACGGTCATCAACGAGGATTCGGCAAAGCTCCTTGAACGTCGCGTCCACGACGCCGTCGCCTCGGGGGCGCGGGTGCGGCTCGGCGGCGGCCGGCGCGGCGCGCTGCTCGAACCCACGGTGCTGACCGACGTCCCGCGGGATGCCGAAGTCGTGCGGGAAGAAAGTTTCGGCCCGCTCGCTCCGGTCATTGGGATCCGCGATCTCGATGATGCGATCGCGTATTACAATTCAGGCCGCTTCGGGCTCAGCAGCGCCGTGGTGACCAACGATCTCGCGGCTGCCATGAAGGCCGCGCGCGATCTCCGCACCGGCACCACCAACATTAATGAAGTCCCCGGCTACCGGCTTGAACACACGCCATTCGGAGGCGTGCGCGATTCCGGCCTCGGCATCAAGGAGGGCGTCACCGAAGCCATGAAATTCTTCAGTCACGTCAAGACCTTCAGCCTGCCGTGGTGAGGCTTCACACAAGCCTTGCCGCGAGCAGTTCGCGTTGGTAGACGAGTTCCTTCGGCAGCTGGTCGTAGAGTTTGAGAAACAGTTCGCCCTGGCTGAGGATTTCCGCACGCCATTCCTCGGGCACGAAGGCCATGGCGCGGTCGAACTGGGCTTCGGAAAAGTCGTCAAGGCCGTCGGTGTTGAAGTCTTCCCAGTGAGGTGTCCAGCCGATGCGCGTCTCGTGACCCGCGACACGGCCCTGGCAGCGCTTGGCGATCCATTCGAGCACGCGCATGTTTTCGGAGAAGCCGGGCCAGAGGAATCGCCCGTCGCGGTCCTTGCGAAACCAATTGACGTGGAAGATGCGGGGGAGGTGACGGATCAGGCTGCGCATTTCCAGCCAGTGGTGAAAGTAATCGCCCATGTGATACCCGCAGAATGGCAGCATGGCCATCGGGTCGCGGCGGACGACTCCCACCTCCCCCGCGGCCGCCGCCGTGGTTTCACTGCCCATGGTGGCGCCGACATAGACGCCGTGAGCCCAGTTGAAGGCTTGGTAGACGAGCGGCATGGTGCTCGGGCGGCGGCCGCCGAAGATGATCGCGCTGATCGGTACGCCACCGGGGCTTTCCCAGTCGGGATCGATGGTGGGGCACTGCGCCGCCGGGGTGGTGAAGCGCGAGTTCGGATGCGCCGCGGGTCGGCCGCATCCCGGTGTCCAGTGCTGACCGAGCCAGTCGATGAGGTGGGCGGGCGGATCGGGCGTGAGACCTTCCCACCAGACGTCGCCATCATCGGTGAGCGCGACATTCGTGAAAATGGTATTCGCGGCCATGGCGTGCATGGCGTTCGGATTGCTCTGCCACGACGTGCCCGGGGCCACGCCGAAGAATCCGCGTTCCGGATTGATGGCGCGCAGGCGGCCGTCCGCCCCGGGCCAAAGCCAAGCAATGTCATCGCCGATCAGCGTTGTGCGCCAGCCGGCCTGCTGGTAGCTGGGCGGTGGGACGAGCATGGCCAGATTCGTCTTGCCGCAGGCACTGGGAAAAGCGGCGGCGACATACGTTTTGCTGCCGTCAGGAGCGTGGAGCCCGAGGAGCAGCATGTGTTCCGCGAGCCAGCCGTGATCGCGGGCCATGGCGGATGCGATGCGCAGGGCCAGGCATTTCTTCCCGAGCAGGGCGTTGCCGCCATAGCCGCTGCCGAAGCTCCAGATCATGCGGTCCTCGGGAAAATGGACGATGTACTTCTCCTCCGCGCACGGCCACGGCACATCGGATTCTCCGGGAGCCAGCGGCTTTCCGACGCTGTGGAGGCATGGGACGAAGGGTCCGTCGGGTCCGAGTTTGCCCAGCACGGGCGTCCCCATGCGCGTCATGATGTGCATGTTCACCGCGACATACGGAGAGTCGGTCAACTGCACGCCGATCTGGGCGAGCGGCGAATCGACCGGGCCCATGCAAAATGGGATGACATACATCGTGCGGCCGCGCATCGAGCCGCGAAATTTCTCCGTGAGCTGCGCCTTCATTTCGGCAGGGGCCGTCCAGTTGTTGGTGGGACCGGCGTCGGCCTTGCGGCGCGAGCAAATGAATGTCCTTTCCTCGACGCGGGCGACGTCTGATGGCGTCGAGCGTGCGAGGAAAGAATTCGGCCGTTTCTCGGGATTGAGCCGGGTGAACGTGCCGTTGGCGACGAGCAGATCGGCGAGGCGGGCGTTTTCCTCGGCGGACCCGTCGCACCAAACCACGGTGTCCGGAGCGCAGAGGGCACGCATGTCTTCGATCCAGGCCAGGAGCCTCGGGTGATGGGTGAGCAACGGAATCATGAAACGCAAGAAAGCGGATTCAGGGCCATCATCCCCACAGGAATTCCGATTTTCCACCCGTCATTTCCGCGTTTGGTCTGCCCAGTATGCGACTACTCGACAAAGTCATCCTAGTCACCGGCAGCAGCACCGGCATCGGCGAAGCCATCGCGCGCCGGTGCGTGGCCGAAGGCGCGCGGATCCTCGTGCATGGACTGGAAACCGATCTCGGGCGTCAAGTGGCCGCGGATCTCGCGGCTCCCTTCGTCGAGGCCGACCTCGCCGATCCGGCGGCGCCTGGCCGGCTGGTGGCCGCGGCGCTCGACGCCTACGGCCGTCTCGACGGATTGGTTAACAATGCCGCCTGGGTGCTGCGGGGTCAGATCGAGAGTGTGACCCCGGAGTTGTTCGACCGCATTATGGCGGTCAACTGCCGCGCGCCACTGCTGCTCATCAAAGAAGCGCTGCCGCATCTCTCCTCCGTGCGCGGCGCCGTCGTCAACATCGGCAGCGTCAATGCGTACAGCGGTGAGGAAAACCTGCTGCCGTACTCGATCACCAAGGGTGCGCTCATGACCATGACGCGGAACTTGGGAGATTCATTGATGCGGCAGCACGGCGTGCGCGTCAATCAGATCAACCCCGGCTGGGTGCTCACCGCCAACGAGATCAAGTACAAGCAGGCCGAGGGCATGCCCGAAGACTGGCCGGCTCGACTGCCCGCCCTCTTCGCCCCCAGTGGTCGCATTTTTCAGCCCGCGGAAATCGCCGAAATTGTCGTCTATTTCCTCAGTGACGCCGCCGGTCCGGTCTCCGGCCAGGTGCTCGACGTCGAGCAATACCCGTTCATCGGACGCAACCCGCCGAAATGCTGACACCCATCCATGAAGTTGCTTCGTTCCCCCCTGGGCCGCCTGCGCCTGGCCGCGCTCTCCGAAGGCGTTTCCTATCTCCTCCTTCTCTTCGGGGCGATGCCCCTCAAACATCTCTACGGCCAACCGCTGGCCGTCCGAATTGTCGGATCGATCCACGGGGCACTCTTTGTGGTTTTTGGCACGGCGCTGCTCGCCGCCTGGATCGACCGGCGTTGGTCGATCAAGCGGCCGCTGCTGGTCTTTATCTGCTCACTGCTGCCGTTCGGGGCCTTCGTCATGGACCGGAGCCTGCGGGCGGAACAGCGGAAGTTGCCTGCCGATTGATCGCGTGGCGAAACCCGCGGTCTCGTTGGCCGCGGCGTCGGGATTATTTTTTTTACCCCCCATTTTTCTGTCCGTTCGGAAGTTCCCATGATCCAGGCTGGCTTTGGGGCTGACGGGAATGCGGGCATCGGGGGTCTTTCACGGCGAGAGGGATGACGGTTTGTTTTGTGACAGGTCCCAAAGGAAATCGGATCGCGGTTTGGTTGCGTGGGGGAGGCGGCCACGTACGCTGGCCGTTTTCTTGCCGCCCGCCATGCCGCCGTCCGATTTTACTCCCGCCGAACTGCTGGAATTGACCAGCCAG
>JBJXFS010000285.1:0-10159 GCA_046155625.1 Verrucomicrobiales bacterium
GTTCTGGATGACGAGCCGCAGCCAGGCTTCGCCACGAACTGTGGTTTGGGTGATGTAGAAATCGCCTTGCAGAACCAGCCGCCGGCGAATCCGATCCTGCCGGGCGGAATCGGACCCGAGGCGAAAAAGAAGGATATTGCACTGGGGCTCGCCGAACACCTCGAATCCGGGGCGGGCCGCCAGAAGCCGGTGGAATTCCCTGGCCTGGGAAAACAGCCGCTCGACATGAGCCGCCAGTCCTGCCTCTCCGATGAGGGCGAGGTTAAAGAACAATTTGATCGCCAGCGGGACTTTGGTGCATTCGAACGTCTTCAGCGACAAGTCCTCGCCCGGCTTGTCATCGGGGCTGAACAAGTAGGGCGCATGCTGTTCGAAGGCGCCATCGAGCGCCGCTCGATCCCGGAACAGCGTGGCACAGGCGAGTGCCGAGGTGCCGAGCAGTTTATGGGTGTCCCACACCAACGAATCGGCCATTTCGATGCCATCGAGCAAATCCCGATGCCTGGGGGAAACGAGCGCGGCCGCGCCGTGGGCGCCGTCGACGTGCAGCCAGAGGCCGCGTTCACGGCAGATGGATCCGATGGCACGCAGAGGATCGACGGCGCCGTTGGCGGTGGCGCCGGCGTTGGCCACGACAGCCATCACCCTGCGTCCGGCGGCCGCCTGTTCGGCCGCCACGCGTTCGAGGGCGGCTGGATCGATCCGCAGCCGGTCGTCCACTGGCACCTTCACCACCCGCCGCGTCCCCAACCCGAGAATGGCCGCCACTCGCTCGATCGAATAATGGGAATATTCTGGCACCAGCAAGACCGCCTCCCGAGGCGTTCCTTCGCGCCAACTCTCCGGAAACGTGTGGGCGCGGGCGGCCAGCAGGGCGGTCAAATTGCCGAGGCTCCCGCCGTGCGTGAACACGCCGTCCCCCGCCGCCCAGCCGATTTTGCCGATCATCCAGCGCGCCATGGCCTTCTCGATGGCCGTCTGGGCCGGACCCATTTCGTAAACAGCCATCCCGTTGTTGGTCATGCCGTTGAGCATGTCCGCAAAAACCGACGGCAGCATGGGCACCGCCACTTGGTGCCCCATGTAGTGCGGGTGTCTCAGATGATTGCTGTGGGCGAGGATTGTTTCGGCCAAGGCCGCCAGATCGGCGCCGCCTTCTGCGACCACCCTGTTAAAATCGAGCGCTTCCAGGATCGTACCGATCGGGTCCTGGACTACGACTTTCCCCTGTCCCGCCGCAGTGGATTCGAGTTCGCGCGCCACCACATCGCGGAACCGATCCATGGTCCGCCGAAAATACTCGGGATCGTAGGCCGCTTCGTTCATCCTCCCCCTCTCGCCTGTCGCCCCGACCGACGCCAAGAAAATCCTGTGTGAAGAAAAACCGCTTTTAAGCGAAGTATCGAAGTTGGAGTCCCGCCGGGACAGGCGGAATCGACGGGGTATGCGAGGTGCGGATGGTCGTGTGCGAAACAACTTCGCGCCCAGGCTGACGATTCCGCCTCTTCCGGCGGGACTCCAATCCAATGCCTCCGGTTGGTGGCCCGGCTTTACCCGGCGCGCGAAGCCACTCCGCGCACCACCCCCCACATCCCACATCCCATGCCCCTGCCCGCCTGAAGCGCGCTCGCAGCCCGATTACCCTTGCCCGCTTGCGCTGAAATGAAATACTGCCCTGTGGTCTCCTGTCCTCAGCGCCACGCCATTTCCGCCACCGCCGCTCACGCAGCTCACGATGAGGAGAACAAACAATGCACGCCCTGACCCCCTACTTCTCCGTCCTCGCCCTTCTTTCATCTCTCGCCGGCGCGCCAATCCAGCCGCAGTGGGCGCTGCCGTCGCAAACGCCATCCGATCAGGCGTTACGCTCGCTCCTGGAGGCCAAAGTGACTGCCATCGAGCAGGCTTCGCTCGACCACACCATCGCGACGCGGGCCGACTGGGAAGGCGCGCGCGACCGGATGCGTTCCGAGCTCAAAGAAATGCTCGGTCTTCATCCCGAACCGGCCCGCACTGACCTCCATCCCGTCGTCACCAGCACGTTCGAAGGCGACGGTTATGTAGTCGAAAACCTTCATTTTCAGCCGATGCCGCGTCTCTATCTCGCGGCCAACCTGTATCGACCGACCTCCGTCGCCGGCAAACTTCCCGCGATCCTCTATGTTTGCGGCCATTCCAACGTGCAGGAAAATGGCGTGAGCCTGGGCAACAAGACCGCCTACCACCACCACGGCGTCTGGTTCGCCCGCCATGGCTACGTGTGCCTGGTCATCGACACCGTGCAGTGGGGCGAACTCGTCGGCCATCACCACGGCACCTACCGCCTCGGCCGCTGGTGGTGGGCGAGCCGCGGATTCACCCCAGCGGGCGTCGAAGCGTGGAACGGCATCCGCGCTCTCGATTACCTCGAGTCACGCCCCGAGGTCGATCGCGATCGTCTCGGCATGACCGGCCGCAGCGGCGGCGGGGCCTACACGTGGTGGGTGGCCGCCATCGATGAGCGGGTCAAAGCGGCCGCCCCCACCGCCGGCATCGCCTCAATGCGCAATCACGTCATCGACGGATGCATCGAAGGTCACTGCGACTGCATGTTCATGCACAACATGTATCAATGGGACTTCGACCGCGTGGCCGCTCTGGTCGCCCCGCGCCCGCTCCTCATCCTCAACACCGACAAGGACGACATTTTCCCGCTCGACGGCGTCTACTCGGTGTACCGGAGCACCCGCCGCATCTACGACCTCCTCGGGGCCGCCGACCACCTGGGCCTGCAGATCGCCGAAGGGCCCCATGAGGACACCCAGTCGCTCAACGTCGGCGCCTTCGCCTGGTTCGAACGATTCCTCAAAGGCGCCGACCGCATGGCGACCTTTGACGAAGCGGCCAAGCCGTCCATCCCGCCGGCCCGCCTGCGCGTTTTCGCCGAGCCGCCGAAAGACGAACGGACCACCCGTATTGACGACGATTTTGTTCCCACGCCGCCAGTGCCCGCAGTGCCGGCCACAGCGGCCGAGTGGCTGGCACTCCGCGAATCCTGGATGGCCGCCCTCCACGAGCGCGTCTTCCGCCTCGGTCCCGGTGACGCCCATCCTGCCACCCCCGAGGTGGTGGGAGTCGTCGCGGAAACCCTTGGTGGCGGGCCACACCACGCCAGCGTCGCTCTCAAACCCGCCACCCAACCGCCGTGGACCGGCGACGAGCGCAAACAAACCCAGCTGCGCCGCCGGTTTCTCCTGCTCGGCACCTCGATCGAACGCGAGCAGGTCGCCAGCATACGCCGGCTGATCCGCGATCACACTCTGGCCTCGCCCGGCCGCCCGCTCCATCTCCGCGCCGATGGCGACCTGGCTGCCCTCGCGCTGTATGCCGCCGTGCTCGAACCCGGCGTCGCCCGCCTGGACCTTTACAACCTGCCGGAATCCCACGCCCTCAGCCCCTGCCTGCCCTCCGTGCTCCGGTATCTCGACCTCCCACAGACCCTCGCCCTCGCCGCTGAAAAGTGCCACGTGACCGTCCATCGCGCCCGCCCGGCCGCCTGGTCCTTCGCCACTGAGACCGCGCGCTCCCTCGGGTGGAAATCGCTCGAGCTTCAGCCTGCCGCAGAGGTCATTGACGTGCGCCGGATCACCAACACCCCCGCCTACTGCGCCTTCACCGACCTCGTCCGCCATCGCGGCACCTGGTTCTGCGTGTTCCGCGAAGGCGATGGTCACGTGCCGGGCGCCGACGGGACCATCCGCGTGCTGTCCTCGACCGACGGGATGGCCTGGGAACCTGTCGCCCAGCTCTCCGAAGCGGGCGTCGACCTCCGCGACCCAAAAATCAGTGTGACACCCGAGGGCCGGCTCATGCTGCTCATCGGCGGATCGGTCTATGACGGCCAAAATGGCGACCTCAGCCGCAGTTTCGTCTCCGCCCGCGGCCGCGTCAGCTTCTCCGACGACGGC
The DNA here is from genome assembly GCA_046155625.1 of Verrucomicrobiales bacterium. Classification (GTDB taxonomy): domain Bacteria; phylum Verrucomicrobiota; class Verrucomicrobiia; order Verrucomicrobiales; family V1-33; genus CAJBME01. The sequence continues at coordinate 3,948 of JBJXFS010000285.1, forward strand.
CGCACTTGGTCGCCACCCACGGCCATCAGCGTGACCGACGAATGGCTCTGGCGCGTCACGTGGCAGGACAACACCGCCTACGGCGTTAGTTATCAAAACCGTGGATCATCCGGCGCCGCCCTCAACCTCTGGAAGTCCCGCGACGCGCTCGCCTACGACAAAATCACCTCCCTCCAACCCGGCGGCGACGCCTGGCCAAACGAAACCACCCTCCGCTTCGACCACACTGGCTCCTTGCTCGCCCTCGTCCGCCGCGAGCGCGACAACCGCCACGCCTGGCTCGGCCGCAGCCCCCCGCCTTTCGTCGATTGGTCATGGCACGACACCGGCCGCATGATTCAAGGCCCCAACTTCATCCGCGCCGCCAACGCCTGGTGGTACGCCGGTCGCGATCAACCGCCCGGTGATACCGCCATCCGCACCGTCGTCGGCCTCCTCCACCACGACACCGCTCGTCCCATCATCACCCTGCCCAGTGGCGGCGACACCAGCTACCCAGGCCTCGTCGAAGCCAACCCCGGCGAACTTTGGGTCAGCTACTACAGCTCCCACGAAGGCCCCGCCGCCATCTACCTCGCCCGCCTCCGCCTCGCTCCGGCGCCTTAAATTGATTCAGGGCTCTGGAGTGTGCCTAAATTTTCCTTTGAATATCGGTTTCAGCGGGCCTTTGAAGCTGGAGGTGAGACGAGACCTCCTGGGCTCGTAGGCGGTAGGAGCGTGGTGAAGGAGGCCCTTTTCCGCCTTCTCAAGCGGTGCCCAAAGCCAGTAATAGCGATGAGCAAAGACCCGGTAATTGGAAATACACAGGACGTGAATCGAACAACCATCCCTCGAGAAGTGGAGTCCATTCCCAGATGGCAAACCTTCACCGCCTACGCGCCCAGGAGGTCGCGTCCCACCTGAATGCCTCCTTCGCTCATTCGCTGGCAGCTTTGTTCCGCTACTGCCTCAGCCTCATGCCAAAACCCGCCGCACGATCTCCCCGGAAACATCGGTGAGTCGGAAATTGCGGCCCTGGAATTTATAGGTCAGCCGCGTGTGTTCGATCCCGAAGAGGTGAAGCATGGTGGCGTGGAGGTCATGGACCGAGACTGGGTTTTCCACCGCCGCGTAGCCGAGCTCATCGGTATTGCCGTGAGCCACGCCTCCCTTGATGCCGCTCCCGGCGAGCATGATGGAAAACCCCTTGATGTGATGGTCGCGACCACTGCCGCCCTGAGACATCGGGGTGCGCCCGAATTCGCCGCCGAAAATGACCAGGGTGTCGTCCAGCATCCCGCGCTGCTTGAGGTCGCGGATCAGCGCGGCGGCCGGCCGGTCGACTTCCTCGATCTTGGTTTTGATATCGGCTTTGATATTGCCGTGGTGGTCCCAGTCGCGGTGGTAGAGCTGAATGAACCGCACGCCGCGCTCGGCGAGGCGCCGCGCCAGCAGGCAGTTACTGGCGAACGACCCGTCGCCCGGCGTGGCGCCATAGGCTTCCATGACCGCCGCTGGCTCCTTGGAAACATCCATCAATCCGGGCACGCTCGTCTGCATGCGGAAGGCCATCTCGTATTGCGCGATCCGCGTCAGGATTTCCGGATCCTGGGTGGCTGAATGCTCGAGCGCATTGAGCCGGCCGACCGCATCCACCAAGTCCGCTTGCCGCGCTGGCGCCAATCCGGACGGCGACTTGATATACAACACCGGATCGCCCGTGGAATTAAATTTCACCCCCTGATACCGGCTGGGGAGGAACCCCGAGTGCCACTGGCGCGCGGCGATCGGCTGATTTTGCCCGCCGCGGCCGGTGCTTACCAGCACGATGAATCCCGGCAGATCTTCCGTTTCGGCCCCCAGCCCATACAGCCACCATGACCCCATGCTCGGCCGGCCCGGGATGATGCTCCCCGTATTCATGAAAGTGTGGGCCGGGTCGTGATTGATCTGCTCGGTATGCATCGAACGGATCAGGCAAAGGTCGTCGGCTACCGCACCCAGCTGCTGAAAATGCTCGCTCATCTCAAGACCACTCCGCCCATACTTCCGAAATCCCCATTGCGGCCCAAAACACTTCAGCGCCTGCCCCTGCAACTGCGCCAACTGCTGGCCTTTGGTGAAACTCTCCGGCATCGCCTCCCCATGCCGCCGCCCCAACTCCGGCTTCGGGTCAAATGTCTCCAAATGACTCGGCCCCCCAGCCTGATACAAATAAATCACCCGCTTCGCCCGCGCCAAACCGTGCGGCCGACCGATCGCCTCGCCCGCCCCCCTCAACAACCCCGGATTCATCAGCGAGGCCAGCGCCAGTCCCCCCAGCCCGCCCGCCGTCCGCCCCAAAAACGCCCGGCGATTCAGCAAACCCACCGCCCCGAAATCCGCCTGAGAACGCATCAACTTCATCCGAGCATCATCATCTCAATCGCGCCTGGCCGCAATCCTGAGCTTTGGCCGCTTGTGCCCTATGGAGAAAAGACGCTAAAGGTTAATTTGTTTTGAAATTACAGATTTCTTTGATATTCTTGCCTCGTGCGCAAGAATTCAATCGTTACTGGATCACTGACGATTATTGCCGTCTGTCTCTGGTGGTGCCTGGCCTCACCCGTGGCGGCGCAATCGGCGTCCAAAAAATCCGGAGCGACGACAACCTCCAAAAAGCCGACCAGCACGGCCAAAAAGTCGTCCGATTCATCGGGCACTGCGCGCAAGCCCTCCGGAACCACCACGGCGAAAACCACCAAGCCAGCGGCCAAAACAGGATCACCCACTGCCGCATCCAGTAAAAAAACCACATCAACGAAAAAACCAGCAACAACCGTAACCAAGACTGCGCCGAAAAAGCCCACGGCTTCAACAACAAAGCCTACCAACACCAAAGCCAGTACGGTCAAGAAGCCTACCGCCGCCAAATCAATCGCGGCCCAATCCACGGCCAAACGCCACGCAGCCAAGGTCTCGGGCGCTCCCGCCAAAAAATCCGCTGGCGTGCGTTCGGGGAAGTCGACGACGGGAAGCCAGAAGTCCTCGACCGCGAGCACACCGACGCCCCCCGCGAAGTTGAGCCAATCCTCTCGTCCATCGGACTCTTCCTCCACACGGGCACGTCCCGCCTCGGCGACCAGTCGGTCAGGAGCCACCGCCGCCCGATCGGCCGCCGTGCCTGTCGCCGCGAAACTCACGGGTGGACCCAGTACCGTCCCTTTTAGCCCGGACGACACTGAAAACGAGGACGCACCAGCTTCCGTCGAGGCGGCATTGATCGCCCCCTCCGAAGCCGGCGATTCCACCGCCCCACCAGAAATCCCAGCGCCGGATCCCTTCTTTGCCGCCTCCCTGGAACGCATCGCTCATGCCGAGACGCCGGTGCTCATGGCATTGAGTCTGGCCGGTGGTGCCGGAGCCGCCACCACCACTGCCGCCCCGATTCCCGCTCCGCCGCCGAGCGAAGATAAATTGCCTGTCGAAGATAAATTGCCTGTCACTTTATCGTCTCCCACCCCTGCGGCCGACGAGACGCCGCAAATCTCGCCGTCTGCCGCCGCTAACGCCGCACCTCCTGACGCCCCGCCAACCGGCGCCGCCTCGCCTGAACCCACCGCTGCTGCAGCGCCGGCCGCTGTGTCCCCACCTCCCCCTGCCTCAACCGCCCCACTGACTGATCTGGCTGATCTGGCCGCGTCGTTGCCCGATCTCCCGATGCCGTCCGCCCGACCAGCGGCTTCGCCCGCCTCGGCGCCTGCGACCGCGGGCCCGGCCGCTTCGCCTCAAGCGACCATTTCCCCGCCGACTCGAGAATCGTTGCCGGCATTGCCGGCTGGCGACTCGCAAGTCGTGGCCACCGCATTGATTCAACCGCTTCCCGACTCCGAGGAGCATCGCGAGCCACCTTTTGAGCCGGACGACGAGGAGAGGGCCGACTCGCTCCCGACCTCTCTGGCCGGTCATCAACCCAGCCCGGTTCCCGATCCCCTTGATCTCCCGCCGGCCCCGGATGAGCTCGCCCCGCAACGGCCTGACCAATCCGGATCCGCCTTCGAAGTCCCCGCGGCGGCTGGCGACCTGCTCATCGCGGCCAATTCGCAGACCGACTTTCACATGGACCAGCGCCGCGTCGTCTTTAAAGGCAATGTCATCATGAAAAACGAGCGGTTTTACCTCACCAGCGATGCCCTCGTGGCCTACATGAAAGAGAACCAGTCGGGCCTGGAATTCGCCGAGGCCCAAGGCAACGTGATCGTGCGCCTGGTGGAAAACGGCCGCGAAACGGGATCCTATGGGCATGCGAAAACGGCCGTCTTCCAGCCAGAAACCGGGGAGATCGTCCTCAAAGGGTGGCCGCAACTCCGCATGGGGAACAAGGCGCATGTTGCCTCCGCGGCCACCACCGAGATGTCCCTCTTCACCGACGGCCGCATGAAAACCTCCGGCCGCAACCAAACGATGATCGTTCCCTGAGTGCAGATTTTTCTTTGACAACGGGGGGCGCATTCCTACTCTGACCCACGCTTCTCGGCGGACTCAGGTGAGTCACCCAGCGGACCTATCCTTTTTGTCAGCAAATAGGAGGTCGGGTGGGTGGCTTTTGCGTCTTAATGGGAGGCACGGCTCGGAGAGAATTCTTTCACCAGTGGGAGAACCATCACCGGACGACACAAGAAAGCGGACCGTGGTCGTGTAGCTCAGTTGGTAGAGCACGTCCTTGGTAAGGACGAGGTCACCGGTTCAATCCCGGTCACGACCTCCACGGTTTCCACACCTGACGCCGCGCACCACGCCGCTTTCCTGATCGAAGCAACCCAACCCAACTCACTGGCTTACCACCCCATCCAACCACCATGGCTAAAGACACCTTCGCCCGGACCAAGCCGCACGTGAACGTCGGGACCATCGGTCACGTCGATCACGGCAAAACCACGCTCACCGCGGCCATCACCAGCACGCTCGCCGAAAAAGGCATGGCTCAGGCGAAAAAATACGACGAAATCGACGCCGCCCCCGAGGAAAAGGCCCGCGGGATCACGATCAACACTGCCCACGTCGAATACGAAACCGATAACCGCCACTACGCGCACGTCGACTGTCCCGGTCACGCCGACTACGTCAAAAACATGATTACCGGCGCAGCCCAGATGGACGGCGCCATTCTCGTCGTCTCGGCAGCCGATGGCCCGATGCCGCAGACCCGCGAACACATCCTGCTCGCTCGTCAGGTCGGTGTGCCCGCCCTCGTCGTCTTCATGAACAAGACCGACATGGTCGATGACGCCGAACTGCTCGACCTCGTCGAGATGGACGTGCGGGATCTGCTTTCCAGCTACGAATTCCCCGGCGACGACATTCCGATCGTCCGCGGTTCGGCCCTCAAGGCGCTCGAAGGCGATGCCGCCTACAAGACCAAGATCCTCGATCTGATGAAGGCGGTCGACGAGTACATTCCGCTACCCGAGCGCCCGATCGACCAGCCGTTCCTGATGCCCATCGAGGACGTGTTCAATATTCAGGGCCGTGGCACGGTGGTGACCGGCCGGGTCGAGCGCGGGGTGCTCAAGCGCATGGAGGAAGTCGAGATCATCGGGTTCCGCGACACGGTGAAGACGACCGTCACGGACATCGAGATGTTCCGCAAGCTGCTCGACGAAGCCCGTGCGGGCGACAACGTCGGCCTGCTCATGCGCGGCATCGGCAAGGACGACGTCGAGCGCGGTCAGGTGCTCGCCAAACCCGGTTCGGTCAAGGCCCACAAGAAGTTCAAAGCGGAAATCTACGTCCTGTCCAAGGACGAAGGCGGCCGCCACACCCCGTTCTTTAATAAATACCGCCCGCAGTTCTATTTCCGCACTACTGACGTCACGGGTGAGATGACCCTGCCTGAAGGCGTGGAAATGGTCATGCCTGGTGACAACATCAACCTGACCGTGGAACTCATCACCCCGGTCGCCATGGAAAAGACCATGCGCTTCGCCATCCGCGAAGGCGGTCGCACCGTCGGCGCCGGCCGCGTCAGCGAAATCGTCGAGTAACCGCCCGCGGTTTCCGCCCTCACCAGAAGCCGGGTCGTCGACCCGGCTTCTTTTTTGCGGGCGAAAGCCGCGATTGGTGCCCCCGCTGGATAGGGGTAGGGACGCCACATTGGATTGCGGCGCCCCTCCCACCGAACCGGACGGGCGGATTTCCCGCATCCGGCTCTCCAGTCAGCGTTTGGCTCCACGAAGGAGACTCAGCGTTTCTTC
>JBJXFS010000287.1:0-6256 GCA_046155625.1 Verrucomicrobiales bacterium
CGTTTTGACATTGCGAGCGACCGGTCTGAGTCGAATGCTCGAGTCAGTATGGCGGTCTTAGCCCGCCACTCCCAGTCGTCCCCCGATTTTTTCATGCTTTTTTCGCCCGTGCAAAAATCCGCCGTGCCCTTTGGAGGCGCACACGGGAGCGCCTGCGCGGGTCAGGTGAGGGGGGTGGGAACGGGTCTGGCCCGGATCTGGCCGCGAGCACGCACGCCGCGCGCACCAGCGTCGTGCGCGTGATCTGCACCCGTTCGGGCCCGATAGCGAGAGAGTCGGACAGGGAAGACCTCACGGCTTGCTGACGTGAAGCGTGCCGAAGCCGCGGGCTTGGGACACCGCCGGCTCCACGCCGCGATAGCTGACCGTTTCCATTCCATCCCCGGCCGGCAGCGCAGGACCGGCGGGGACGCTGGCCTGACTCCAGATGGTCAGGTCGAAGGAGAAACCTGGCGTGTAGGTCAGATCGAGCGTCCGCAGGGGACGTTGCCATGTGAGGGTGAGTAAGCGGTCGGCTCCGACGCTCATACTGCCTACGGTGGGAAGGGCCGTGGGTGGTATCGCGCTGCGGGGGTCCGTGCCGAGGGCATATTCCATGAGGTTTTTCAACGTATCTCCATCCGGATCGTCATGCGGGCCGGCGTATCCGGGCAGCAGTTGATCGGCAGCGGAGAAATGAGAGTGCCGCCAGCTTTCGAAGGTCAGTGAATATCCGCTGGCACTGGTGCCGGGAGAGCCGGCGAGTTGAGGGCTGATGGCCCACGAAGCTGGCAGGTTGCCATCGGCGGCGGCATTCTGGTTGCGGGCCACGAGGGAGTAGCCGTCGCCGTCGGTCGGGGAATGCCAGTCGTCGCGCCATGTGAAGGCCAGCACGAAATCGCCGAATGGATACCGCAGTTCAAGGCGGTCGCCGGTGTTGTCGAGCTGTCCGCCGTAGTCGCCGAATACGGCAACTCCGGCACCGTAGCGGCGTGGGAAGGCGGCCGCATTGGAAACGAGTACGAGCGTGGCATCCGGGGCCAGGAGGCTGCCGGCGGGGAAGCTGTATTCGATCCCGTCCACGAACGAGGCCCCGGAGAGATCCAGGGTGACAGCGCTGATGTTCTTCAGTTCGATGAACTCGAAATCTTCATCGGTGAGGGATCCATCGGGCAACTGCTCGGCGGGAGTCGGGTCTGCGGGATGATACTGAAGTTCGCTTACGATAAGCGAAGCCGGGCTGGCCGCCTGACCAACGATGTACCAGAGATCCAGTGGAGCGCTCCATTCACCGGTTGCGCTGTGGGCCCGGGCGAAGAGACGGCTCGTGGCATTGATCGTCACGAACGGGCTGCCGCCCGCGGGCAGCACGGTGGCAGAAGGATTCGGGGTGCCTCCGGGCAGGCGCGGATCCGTGCCGTCGAGCGTGGCATACACCGTTTGCGTGGAAGTGAGCGTCACCGTGGAGCCGGCGGGCACGACACCGGAGGGAGTGCCGGCGACGGGCATGGCGGTGAATTGCGAATCCATCCACGTGGAACGCTGGGCGGCCCAGTCTTTCACATACTGCACATGGCCAGCCCAGGTTTCGGAGGCATTCCGCAGGTTGGCAGGAAGGAACGCCTGGAAGCCGGTAGTCTGACTGCCAAGAGTGCGCCACTTGATGAAGTTGCGCTTCTGCGGCGAATCTGCGGCGCCGGCATCGCTCAACTGCACAGCCAGGGCGTCAACCCGCGCGGCGAGGCCCGCGGTGCTCAGCACGCCGGCCCGCAGCTTCTGCCATGAGTCCACGAAGATCTGTTTGAAGTCAGGATCGGTCATCATGATCTTCGTCCAGTCTAGCCGCCCCATGACCGCCGCGTGTGCATCGTCGGCCTGACCATTCTCCCGGGCGCCGCGGTTGTAGCCGTTGTTCCACTGCCAGCCGGAGCGTGTGGACGGGTCCACGCCCGTCAGGTGAGTGTTGAAGCAGCACGAGACACCGAAGCTCAGATCGAAATCCCAGAGCGGCCCGGCCTTGAGTTTCCCTCCGCGGTCCCTGTGGAAATAGGCGCTGCGGACATAGCCATCCTGCGCCCTGACATACTCATTCATGATCGCCATCCGGGCAAAGGACTCCGCCTCGGCCCACGCCCGGTAGCCGGTCACGGGATCTCTGTAGGTCGCGGAACGCAGCGCCGTGTTGAATCCATTCACCTTGCTGCTGATGAAAGCCGTCTGTGCCGCGGTGGGCACGGGATCATGTATCTCGGCAAAGGTCCAGCCGGTGATGCGCGTTTCGTTGGCCGGTCCGGCTTCGTGACGCATGAGGTAGCCTCCGTCATGGTCCGCGTAGTCATTGGGATCAGCCAGATCAAGCCGGTTGTTCGCGATCTTCAGCGACTCCGTCAGAATATAGACGCCCGCATAGTCGGAGCTGGTGATGGCCCCGCCGTTCGTATTCAAGAAGACCTCGCAGTAGCGCGTGCCCGGGGCAGCAAGACCGAAGTCCTTGCCCATGCCGAACACGAGCGGATTCCGCAGCAGCGATTCATCGGCATACTGCCCGCCAAGCACCCAGTCCGACTCCGCGGGCAGGCCCAGCAGGCTCTCATCTTTGTCACTGTTCGCTTCGTTCCATGTTTCCAGCTTGTATTGGTTCTTAGGAAATCCGGCACTCGACTGTCCCCGGATACGCAGCCCGGCGCGGATCGCTTTGTCCGGCGTGCGATTGAGCACGGTGCGGCCGGTTATGGCATCCGGTTCAAAGACCGACAGTCCGGCGAACTGTAGCGCCTGGCTGCTCCCGGGAATGGCACCGGCGGCGTAGTTATCGATGATCAGCACGGGCAGGTTCGTATTTAGCGACGCCGGAGCCGGGATGCCCGCGAGATTCGAAGCCGTTTCGATTTTCGTGTAAAAGCCGGTGTCCACCTCGCCGGCGCCGCCCGAGACCGGATCGAACACCCGGGCCCGCAGCCGCGTCGTTGTCGCGAACGTCAGTGGGTCGCTGTAGAGCGTAGACGTGGCGGATGGAATCGTCCCGTTCGTCGTGTAGCGAATCTGCCCGCCCGCAAACGTCGTGGAGAGCGAGACCACCTGCGACGTCGTGAAGACCGACTTCTTCACCGAAAACACCGGAGCCACCAGCGCCGCCGTAAGGCCGATGCCATTGGCGCCGCCGGGCGTGGCTGGCAGGAAGAACGAAGACGCATCGGCGCGGGCCAGCCCGTTCACCCCGTAGCCAAACCCATCTGTCTGCGGCGGGTAGGGAGCGAACGAATGCACCACGGTGCCATCCGGCTTGGTCAGCGCAAGGTAGCTGCCGGAGGCCGGCAGTCTGAAATCCGTATGCAACCGCGCTCCGGCGACGGCCCTGTTTTTCGCGGAAACAAACACCACCAGCCGGCCCCCCCGGGCCAGCATTACAGAGGGAAACGTCCACCGGTTCGGCTGCACTTCGAGATTCGTCAGGTGCCAGCCGGCCAGATCGATCGCGGCCCCGGTCGGATTGTATATTTCGATCCAGTCGGGCGAGTCTCCGTTCTCGTCTTGGTAGGTCGTATTGCCGGCGGCGGAAATTTCCGCGATGAACGGCTCCGTGTCCGTCGCCGTGAACGTGGACCGCCGCACCTGAAAGCCCACGATTGAAGACCGTCGCCCGGTCCCGTTCGGCATGTTGTAAACGAACTGCGTGACGCCCTGCACCCTCGCCCTGATGATGGCCCAATCCGCATCCGCCGGAGGATTCTGGTTCGCGATGCCGTTGCCGATGGTGAATGCCGGTACGGGTGCCGTCCCGCCCGCGTCGGAAAACGTCACCGCACTGAAGGTTCCCTGACAGCAACTCCGCGGCTCGCCGTGGAGTATCTCCACGACGAAGTCCCCAGTGTCCGGCAGCGTGTAAGTCAACTTCATCCCGGTTCCGCCATTGATCCACGTTTCGGTGAAAAACAGGCCATCAATGGCACTACCGATGTTCGCGGTGGCCAGCGACCCGCCACCCAGCGTCGCCAACGCCGCCGAGCCGGCGATTCCATCGGTCCCCGTATCCCCCGTGAAGGTGCCAACACCGGGCAGCGTCACCGAAGTCGCCGTTCCCAGATTAAAAGCCTCCACGAGCGTCCCCTCGCCACTGAGATTCGTCCTCCCGCCAATCAGAGCCTGAATATCAGAGACTGCCGCCTCAGCGGGTATCATGGCTGACTGAATCATCGTCAACAGGAAACCGGCTGAGAAGATGGCGGGTTTCATGGAGTGGAACGGTTGCATAGGCTGAATGGCGGGCGCACGGTCATCGGATTGATGGAATAAAAGGGGACAGGTAAGGAACAGGTTGCCATCCAATCACGACGACGCCCGGCCTGCCAAACCCGTCAGCGACGCGGACTCTTTCCGCGTGCCGCCTGAGGGGAGGTGTTCTCGTAGAGCCGCAGGCCGTCGCCTTCCATGCTGGAGGTGACGATGTCGAAATCGCCATCGCTGTCCCAGTCGAACGGGACGCAGCCGGAGAACGACCCCTCCGCGGGCAGACCGTTTTCGAGCCGCGGGGAGAATTTGCCGCCGCCGGCATTGAGGCGAACGTGGATGCCGGAGTCGCTGGACCATGCGAGGTCGATTTTACCATCGCCGTCGATGTCTGCTGCGGAGACCTGGATGCTCTGTGAATCCCCGCCGCCGGCCAGTTGCGCCGGTTTCCACCAGCTCGCTTCGGGACCGGTGCAGCCGTTGCCGATGTAGAGTTGCACTCCGGACGACGAACCAAAGGCAAGGTCCTGTTTTCCGTCTCCGTTGATGTCCGCAAAGGTCATGCGGTAACCGATGCCCGGGCCGACGACGAGTCCTTCGTCGTGACCTTTGTCGTACGATACCGGGCCTTTGCCGGCGCAGAGGAAGAGGCGCGGGTTCTTCCCCGGATGATTGGCGGCCACCACGTCAAGGCGTCCATCGCCATTGGCATCGCCAAACGCGATTCCTGTGTCCTCGTAGTTTCCCGTCTCACACGTGATGTGCCGCCACTTCTCTCCGCGTCCTTCATTGATCAGAACCAGCAGCCCCTTGCCGCCGGTGGATATTGCAAGATCGATGTCTCCGTCGCCCTCGATATCGCCGGACGTCACGTCGTCACAGGCGACTGCCGTGAAGGGCGAGGGCAGAGCGTCGAAACGCGGGCCTTCCTTCGTCCTGCGGGTCCGGAACAGTTCAAGGCCCTTTGTCGGCCCGTCAGTCTTTACCGCCGCCAGATCCGGCAGGCCGTCGCCGGTGATATCGGCCAGCGTTATCCCGCCGTAGGAACCCGCGGCGGTGATCTCATGGCGCCGCCATGGTTTTCCAGGCTCCGCGAGGGAAAAGAGAAAAAGCCCTTCTTCGCCCTCGCGCCGTCCTGACAGAATCTCGGCGGTTCGGTCTCCGTCGAAATCAGCCAGAACCACCGCGGCAAAGTTGCCCTTCGGAACCCCGAGCGGCACCTCGAGGAAAGCGGGCTCGGCCCCGAAGGCGGGAATTGGAGCGAGTGCAGCGTACAGCACTCCAAACAACAGCTTGCCAGCAGCACATTTCATATGGCGCGGCATAATGTCCGGAGCCCCTGCGGTCAATCCTGGACTTCCCGGGCGATGCGACTCGGGCGATGCGACTCACTAAATTGCCTGTCCCATTATCGCGTGCCGTTGCCGAAAAACCTTGGCCCGCGGGGACTCACCAATTTGCCTGTCCCATTATCGCGTGCGCTAATTTACCCGTCCCCTTATCGTCTGGCCTGCTCGCCAACGAACCGCACCGTGCCGGTGATCAGTGGCCGCAGGGCTTCCTGCTGGCAAACGAAGGCCGGAATTGTCCGCGGTTTTTCCCGGGGCGATGGAGCTCCAGGGCGGCGGCAGTAGCCTTCGGACATGCGGGTCGGGGCCAACATCTGGGGATGCGGCCCTCGGCGTATGGCAATGATGTGGCCTGGTCTCTTATTCGACGGCGCGCACTCTCAGTGCGCGAGCGACGCGCAGCGGACTCTCCAAATCCAGTCGGCTGAGACGTCGCGAGCCGGTCTGTCGTTTTTCAGAAAACCTCTTCCGGTGGGCTTGGAAGACCGACTCGACAAAGGCTTGGCTTCCCAGGACGGCGCCATCGGTGAAATACCGCACCCGCAGGCGCAGGAACGCCGCCAGCGGTAAGCGACCTCCCGCTTCGATCACCTTTTGGATTTCCTCCTCGCTAAATCCGCGCTTGATGATGGTGCCCTCCTCGTTTCGCACTTCCTCCCCTTTGTAGTAAAGCTGCTCCCGGTACCAAGCCAGCACCGCAG
>JBJXFS010000206.1:0-23676 GCA_046155625.1 Verrucomicrobiales bacterium
CAACCCGAACGCCCACACCCGGGACCGCGCCGAACGGGGCGCACCGCTTTGAAAATGCGGATTGCTCGCCACCCCGTCGCCCGTGGCCGGATCGATCCGGACTACCTTTCCACTCAATGAATCCAGAAGCTGGCAGCGAAAGGCGCCGATGTTTTCCGCCGGCGTGATGATGCCGTCGGCCACCGCCTGCGGCCCGTAGGAATTCCCCGCCGTCCCGCCATTGTCCATCGCTTCATAGCTGGCTCCATCTCCGCACGACGCCAGCAGCGTCCCATCCTTCCCGAAGACCAGCGATCCCGTGCCATGACTCTGGTGCAAAATCGGGAATCCCGTGCTCTTCGATTCGCCAATCAACACCCGCCTCGACTGCGGATCCACCGAGCGGAAATCCGTGTCCCGCCGCGCTGTGTACCGCGTCAACCGCCCAATCGTCGCCGCGAAATACTCGTTTGTCGTCGCACTGTATTGCGGCGTTCCAAACTTCATCAAGTGATGCCGGTCAACGACATACAATAGGTAAATGTGCCCATTTATCTGAAAATTCGGGTCCAGCGCCAACCCCAGCAGCCCGTAATCGCGCCACCCGCCCACCTCCTCCCGAATGTCCAGCAACGGAGTGCTCAGCTTCACCCCGTCCTCCACAATCCACACCCGGCCCGCCCGCTCCCACACGTACGCCCGATCCTTTGTTCCATCTCCGTTCTTCCCAAACACAATCCCCACCGCCTCGTTCCACCCGCTCCCAACATCCTCTTCAATAAAGTCAGGGGGCAAACTCGCCGACCGTAACGCCGTCACAATCAACAGACCACAGATCAACATGAACAATCGGTGGATCGGCAATGTCGCGGTTGGAGGCATCATGGGAGTCAGGGAAAGTGATGGCGCTTAAAGGGAATCGCAGGTTCCATAAAAACAAAAAATTCACGGCCTGTAAATGGAAATATTAGAATAAACGCAATTGCGAATCGCATTCTTGAGAATCACGATTACGCACCGCGCTCCCGTCCTGTGGCGCACCACCGCCCCGGTAACCAGGCGGCCGATACTCAGGCAAAATTCTTTCCCAGACCTGATCGTCAGGCCGGGGACGAGGCGTCAGCGTCCGGATGTGGGTCCCGCTGGCAGGCCAGCCCATTCCGTGCTGTCACGCGCATTGGCCGGGCGGTCGTGGGGCATTCAATAATTTACCTGTCACCATATAACACTCAACCGCAAAGAAAAGCAGGGCGATGAATCGAAGTATGTGGTGAATGAGGCCAACGTATAGGCCATCCACGGCGGGGGTGGAAAGCCCGAATTTCTATTGTGGCGTTACCCGCCGTTGGATGAGCCGGCTTGTTGTGCATTCTTGTTCCGTGCCGCCCAGTCGCTCCAATAATCGTCCATAAGCCTCCGCAACTCCTCCAAGGCCCATTCGCGGCCCGACTCATCGAAAACCCTGCACCCTCCCGCTTCCATCTCAAGTAATCCTCCGCAATAGCCGAGGCCGGGGCGGTCTTGAGTGCAGGCTATTCTCACCTTCTGTCCCTCCGCCTCTGCGCTCAGCACTCCGAGGTTCAGCGATGCAATCTCAGCGAATCCTGTCATGTCCGGGACCAAGAACTGCCCGTCGTCGATCCAAGGCGTAAACCTCACCTGTTCGAGGTCGTCTATCCTAACCGTGAACTTCCGGTCAGTCGGTCTGATTCGCTTCGCCAGATACTCAATCTCAACGACCAACTCAGCGGTGCGATCAACCGCAGTGCCCCCTGCGATGCACCCATCGTGGAAGATGCCGAAAACCTCTGCGATTTCTTCAGGCTCGGTCATTTTCTGCACAACGTTTTATTATTCTGCAAGCGGTAATTGTCGGAGAAAAACCGCAAGCGGTAAATGCCGGGCAAAAACTGGCGGATATGTCTCAGAAAGCTGACACACCCGGGGAGCCTATGCCAGCGCAAATCGGCGAGGCGCCACTACCGCACCGCCGGCCCATCCGCTGGCATCCGCTCTCCCAGACCGAACCGCGCGGCCCAGGGGAGAGACACATGGAGGGCGTGGCACCGTGTCCTACGACGCGCGACCCGGACCGCGCCCTCAAACCGGCCATCAACTATCCTACGAACGTTGGCGCGCTTGTTCACGGTAGATGTTCACAATGGCCCTCGGGATGCCTGTTTTCTCCTTACAGAGGGACCTGGTACACGGAGAGGGATTCGAACCCCCGACCCTCTCGGTGTAAGCGAGACGCTCTACCGCTGAGCTATCCGTGCGGGTGAAGAAGAGGCAGACAATGGCCGTGGTGGGGGGGTCAGCAACTGGCTTCTTGGGCGGGGGAGGGTGGGTACGGAAAGGGTGGGCGCTATGGTTCCTCTCGTCGGCGGGAGGGCGTGGGTGCGTCGGCGTCCGGATTGGCGGCGGGTGGATCGGTATCGGGATCGGTGGGCTGGGCGGGCAGGTCGGTGAGGCTGGCCGATTCCCAGGCGCGGGGACGCCGCGGAGATTCGGAGCCGGAAGGCGCGGCGTCCGGATCAGCGGAGTGTTTTTGCCATGAGCGTGGGGGATGGCGTGGGGTGCCAGGCGTGTCGCGGCCCGGGCGGCTGGCGAGGAATCGCGAGGCGACGAATCCCAGGGCCACCCCGGCGGCCAATCCGAGCATGGCGGCAGCCGCGACCATTTCCCAGCCGGGCCCGGAATCGGGGGCGCTGGAGGCGGAGCGTGCGGCGAGCAGGGCGCTTGGTGGAATTGAGGGAACCGGGAAGGTGAGGATCATGGGATAATGTAATGATTTACAGTGTACTGTCACGAGGACGATTCCGATAAGGTTTTGGTTTCCTGCAAGAACGCGGTTTGCTAATGAATGGGACGATGAAATTTCACATCATGCTCGGCGTGGGGCTGACTGTGGCTTCGAGCGCTCGAGGGGCGGAGTTGTATTCCGAGCCCTTCGATTCGGAGGGGACGGCGAAAGTGGTGGTGCTCAAGGACGCGAATGCGGCGGTGGCGTTTGTCGACTACAGCAATTACATGCGGGAGATGCCGGGGGCGGGCGCTCCGGTGACGCTTCGGATTCCGGAAGCGCCGAACCGGATACCGGGCAGCGCGGCGACGCGCGGGGTGGTGCTCAGTGCGTTGTATGACGGCACGCCACGGGCCATCAATTTGATTGCGGCTGCGACGCTGAACGGGGCTCCCTTGGTGTTTACGGGCGATCATCGATTGAGATTTGATGCCTGGCTGAGCATGGATCTGACGGCGACCACCACATCCACGGGCACGACCGAGTCGGGAATCTGGGGCGTCAACGGGGTGGAAACCGTCCTGTTGTCGCGGAGCAACCGGGCCAATGGGCGTGGGCTGTGGGGGTGGCTGACGAATGAAGGGGGTGCGGGTGCGGCCGCGGGATCGGGCGACGCGCCGATTTATTTTAACTCGACGAATTCCGTGCGCCGCGAAAACCTTACGGACACGGCGCTCTTCACGAACGCGTTCGCCCAGGGTTCTCCGATTCCGAACACACCCAACAACCAGTGGACCGCGGTCGAGGTGGATGTGATTGGCACGCGCACCGTGGTTCGATTTAACGGCGTGGTGTTTTTCGACGAGGATCCGGGAGTGCTGGATCCGGAGGCGTCGAGCGGGGTGGCGCGCCTTGGGTACGAGGATTTGTTCACCGGCAGCACGGCGTTCAGCCGCAATCGAATCTTTGGATTGTTCGACAACTTTGTCGTCGAATCGCTGGCCGGCACGCCGGTGTTGACGGTGGCGACCAGTGCGGCGATCCCGGTGGCGACATTTCCGGGCGAGTCGCCGAGTGGCAGCTTCGACGCGACCAATGGGGGCGGTGGAGACGTGACCATTTCCGCGGCCACGGTCGACGGGGCAGATGCGTCGCAGTTCAGCTTCAACACGCCGCTGCCGCTCACACTTTCAGCGGGAGGCGCGGAGTCGCTGGGTGTCACGTTCAGTCCGGTGCCGCCGAACGGGTTGAAGGTGGCGCGCCTGGTGCTGACGACCACGGATCCGGCGGCGCCGACTATTTCCTTGCCGTTGCAGGGCCGGCGGCAAGTCCTGACGGTGGAGGGCAGCGTGACCACGCCCATTGCGACGGTCATTACCGAAGGCGGCACGAGCACGGGCGAAATCACAATCACGAACCAAAGCGCCGCCGCCGTGAACCTGACCGGGGTGACCCTGGGAGGCACGAACGCCGCGGATTTTTCGGTGACCACGCCGCTGCCGGTGACGCTGGCACCCGGCGAGGCAGGGGTGTTGGCGGTTCGTTTTGCCCCGACCGGTGTCCGCGGATTGCGCTCGGCGTCGCTCGAAATCGCCACGACCGACGCGGGTTCGCCGGTCCTGAGTTTTCCGGTGCACGCCCGGTACAGCTATGGGCCGCCGTTGCTCGCTCATTACAAGATGGATGATACCGCGGGCACGCTGCTCGCCGATGCCTCGGGCAACACTTCGCCGGCCACCCTGCAGGTGCGCGAAGCGCCCTTTGGTTTCGCGCAACCCTCGTTGCTGCCGGGTGGCGCGGCCACGTCGGTCCGGCTGACCCCGGCCGATACGACGACTTCAGGAAACTTTGCCATCGGCGATGTCGCGCATCTGCCGACGGTTTCCTATGCCCTGTGGGTCCGGCCGGGAGCCAAGGCGGGACTGCGTCGATTGTTGCAGCGCTCGTCGATCTTTACCACGACCGGCACGCTGCATTCGCTGTACCTGACGGAAGCCGGGCGCGTCGTTTTCCAAGTCAACAGCCTGATCGTCCTCGAGTCCGAGGACGGGGCCGCGCCTGATGATGTGGCGACTCACATTGTCGTGACGCATACGGACGTCGACGGATTCGGCAATGAGACGGGTGGCAGTTCATCGCTGTACATCAACGGGGCTCTCGTTTCCGAAAACCTGGACGCCCCAGGCCAGACCGACTACACGCTCAACACGGTCGCGGCGGGGCTGTACATCGGCACTTCCACGGCCGCGGGCCAGGGATACCTCGGGCTGATCGACGACCTGCAGGTGTACAGTGTGGGCATCACCGCGGAGGAAGCCGCTGGCTTGTTCGCCAATCCGGGGCTTACGATCGGCCAGTTGCCCGGTGCGACGGTCGATTTCCGCATTGTTTCATTTGCGTTCGATCCCGCGGCCCGTTCGGCCACGCTGACATGGAATTCGCAGCCCGGCAAAACCTATGACGTCTTCACTTCATCCACGCTGGCCAATGGCGGCAATGGCGGTTGGTCGTTACTCGCGGCCGACGTGCCCAGTGGCGGCGCCACCACTAGTTTTACGGAAACGAATGTGCTTCAGGGCGAGGAAGTTCGGTTCTATCGTGTGGCCCAGGATTGACCGGACCGCCGAATCGTGTGCCTTATGTGTCGAATGAACGTGAGTTTCATGGCAGTGGTCGTGGCCTCGGTGGGGTCGGCCCAGGCCGTTTCGGCGGTCGAGCCGAAGGCGACGGATCGGGGGCGCGACGTGTGGATGGCGAAGCCTCCGCTGGAGCCGGCGTTGTGGCCGGACGCTGGCCATCCGGTGAATCGAGATCGGATCTATGATTTCTATGCGAAGCAGGCGGACTATTTTCGCGGGCAGCCTGACGTGCTTGAGTTGTTATTGCCGGAATTTCCGGGGTTGGACAGCGGCGGGTTTGGGCATTGGGGGAACCAGGATGAAGAGACGTGGAAGGACGGGCGGTGGAATCAGACGGACCACGGCAGCGTGGTGTCGGCGGTGTGGCGCGGGGCGGGCATGACGATTGCGAAGGCGGTGTGCGTCAGGCTTGCGGCCGCTGGCGGGGACGCTCCAGGATTATCCGCGGTCTTCAATCCGACCACGGGGACCTTCGATGCGGTGTGGCGCGGCGGGTTTGTCGCGTTTTCCGACGTTCGCCATGGATTCATGGATGGCGCCACGACGGACGGCGAGGTGATTTCGGCCGCGCGCCCGGGCAAACCCCCAGTGCCCGTCGTCTATCGCGGGTTTTATCGGCAGGGGGAAACCGTGGCATTCGCGTACTCGGTGGGTGGTCGCGAGGTACTGGACTGGGCGGTGGCGCGCGACGGCGGATTTGTCCGAAATGTCGTCGCGCGCGACTCGGCGTCGGCGGCGGCGATGACGCAGGGCGGACCGGCGCGCTGGCCCGAGGTGATTGAAACCAAGGGGTTGCTGGGAGAAGCGAGGTCTGGGGAGTCGTTTGTGATCGACACGCTGCCGCTGCCGGTGGGGAATCGATGGGGGGCGCTGATGCACGTGACCGGCCACGATTTTTTTGCGGACGGCACTGGCGCGATCTGCACGATGGGAGGTGAGGTCTGGACGGTGCAGGGCGCGGACGCCACGCTCGCCACGCTGCGATGGCGGCGGTTTGCCACAGGCTTGCACCAGCCGCTTGGGCTCAAGATCGTGGACAACTCGATCCTCGTGCTCGGACGTGACCAGATCACGCGCGTGCACGATCTCAATGGCGACGGCGAGGCGGATTTTCACGAGTGCGTGACCCAGGCATACGAGACATCACCGGGCGGACACGACTTCATCACCGGCCTGGAGCATGGGCCGGACGGGGCGCTTTACTTTGTCTCGGCCACGCAAGGCGTGTGCCGCGTGCAGCCTGGCACGGACAAAATCGAATCGCTGGCGACTGGTTTTCGAAATGCCAATGGCGTGGCGGTGGCGGCGGATGGCACAGTGTTGACGAACGCTCAGGAAGGCGAGTGGACCAACGCCTCTGTGGTGTTCTCGTTTCGACCCGGCGAAGCCCATGCCGCGCGACCGTACTTTGGCTATGGAGGCCCCAAGGCAGGCGTGAGCGTGGCCCGCCCGCTGCTGCAGCTGCCGCGAGGGTTTGACAATTCGACCGGTGGGGCGTGCTTCATCGAGGGAGCGGCGGGACCTGATTGGTCGCCGCTTCGTAGCCTGATCGTGAGCACCTCGTTTGGCGCGGGCACGGCGGCATTTGTCCTGCGCGACGAATCGGCCGGCGTGGCGCAAGGGGCGGCGGTAGCCCTGCCGGGAAGTTTTGGCAGCGGGGTCCACCGGGTGCGATTCGCCCCGCACGACGGGCACCTGTATGTCAGTGGCACAGCGGGCTGGGGGACGTACACTCCCGACGACGGATGCCTGCACCGTGTGCGCATCGTCGCGCCGCCGCTTCTTCCCGTGGCGTGGGAGGCGCGGGAAAATGGCGTGCGCCTGACGTTCAGCCGGCCGGTTGACGCCGATCAGGCGGCTCAGCCGACCCATCACTTTGCCCAAGTCTGGAACTATCGCTACGCCGCCGACTATGGGTCGCCGGAGTACTCGCTGAGGCATCCGGGCACGCCAGGGCACGATCCGCTGGAAATCAGATCGGCTCACGTTCTCGAGGGCGGCCGTTCCCTGTTTCTCGAAATCCCTCAGCTCACGCCGGCCAATCAACTCCACCTCCGCCTGCGCGTGGGGGGGGCTCGGCCGCTCGATGTCTTTGCCACCGTCCATGCGCTGGGAGCCGCCTTCACGGAATTCCCTGGCTACCGGCTGATCGCCAAAACTCCAATACCCGACCCGCCGCTGAGCGCCGAAGCGGTCAGCATCGTGGCGGCACGACCCAATCCGTGGGCCGAAGGCGCGTCGGGACGGGAGATTATCATGGAAGCGGCCCTTGGGTTGCAGTTTGTCACCAAACGGATCGCCGCCTCACCTGGCGAAAGTCTCACTCTGGTCTTCAAAAACCCAGACCTGGTGCCCCATAATTTTGTGCTCGCCCGGCCCGGCGCGCTGGCCGCCTTGGGTGATCAAGTCAATAAACTGATCAGCCGCCCCGGCGCCGCGGCCCGCCATTATGTGCCCGACTCGACCGATGTCCTCGTCTGGACCGACATGGTTAATCCGGGCAAGGATTTTACCATCCACTTTGACGCGCCGTCCGCCGCGGGGGAATACCCGTACTTTTGCTCCTTTCCCGGCCACTGGCAGGTCATGAATGGCGTGCTCGCAGTCGAGTGAGGGGCGTTTCGGGGCGGCAACGCTGTGCCATCCATGATTCGGGGGCGCGTCCGAGGAGTGACCCGAAGGAACGGGATGAAAACTGCGAACCACCCTGCCGACTCACTTGACGAAAAGTGACCCCCAGCTCCGCACCCAAGCACGCGTCGAGTTCCCGTGTTGATAAGGACTTTTCAACCACGAAAGGCACGAAACACACGAAAAGCCAAGGCGTTGCCCAACGACTATCGTCCACCTGATGGATGAGAAGGTAGATTCAGGATGCTTGGAATCGTCCTCGTCCTCGTCCTCGTCCTCGTCCTCGAAGTGGCCGCTCCGCTCACCGCCCTGAGACCCGCGCCTGTGAGTCTCCGTGTCCATCGTGCTGCGCTCGTTTCGGGCTGAACGCTGAATACTTCTGCATCGGAAATTGTATGTTAGGCATCGTCAACGAGTTACAGCACATGATTTTGCGTGTTGTGATCCCGGCCTTGGGTGCCATAGGGAATAGTCAGCGAGAGTTGATTACAGGACGACTGGGTTGTTCGAGTCCTTGGTGCCCAAGGATCGCCCACGTGGAGTCGAGGACGAGGACGAGGACGAGTGGCGCAAAGGATGGATGGCTGAGGGTGACGAGCCATCGTGTGGACGGAAAAGACGTATTCACCTAAAAGGGACGATGGAACAACCACGAAAGTCACGGAACACACGAAAAATCATTGGGTTAGACAAGCGACCTTCTCATCCATCAGGCGGACGGTGATCGTTGGGCAAAGCCTTGGCATTTCGTGTGTTTCGTGTTTTTCGTGGTTCCGATCCCGGTTCTTAGCATAAGAACCCGCGCAAGTTTGGGTGTGGAACCGGGAGTAACTCGTGAAAAATAGAACCGTTGGTACTGAGATGGTTACACGCGAGTTAGTCAGGAGGAGATGGTTACACGCGAGTTAGTCAGGAGGTTCCAATGTCCCATTTCTGGATGAATTTTTGTGTGGTTCGTGACTTTCCTGGCTCCAAAGTCCCTTTTTCGAGGTGGCGATCAGGCGCTGAAAGCCAGATGCCGCACCAGACCCAGAACGCCGCAGGCTCCGATCACCGGCATCAGGCCGACCTTGAAGCGTTGCATGGCTATGAGGGAGGTGACGCTGAGCAGGCCGATAAACCAATCGAACCGATCGCTCGGAGGCGGCCAGAGGGCGTGGAGGGCGAAAGTCACTCCGAGGTTGAGGATGACGCCCACGACCGCCGCAGTGATGGCGGTGAGCGCGGCGCTGAGCCGGGGTTGGTCGTGGAGCTTTTCCACGTGAGGAGCCCCCAGAAAAACGAAGAGAAAACAAGGAACGAAGGTGGCCCATGTCGTCACGAGGGCGCCCAGGGTGGCGCCGGCCAGCGGCGTCAGGCCATCGGGAGGATGCTGCCAACCGCCGATGAAGCCGACGAATTGCAGCACCATGATCAACGGACCGGGCGTCGTCTCGGCCAGTGCCAGTCCACTCATCATTTGCGAGTGTGAGAGCCAGCCGAACTTTTCCACTGCCTGCTGGGCGACATACGGCAGCACGGCATAGGCTCCCCCGAAGGTCACCAGAGCGGCCTGGCTGAAGAAGGTGCCTTGCCGGAAGGTGGTGCTACCCCATCCGAGCCATGCCCCTAAAGTCACAATGGGCACCCACCAGAGCACCAGGCAGACACAGCTGACAACCACGGTGCGCCTCCACGAGGCTGGCGGGGAAGGAGGCAGGACGAGAGTCAGCCTCTCCGGCTTCCTTGAGCCCGAGCCGTGTCCTTTGCCTGCTGGAAACTGTCGTGGGACGACAACATGGCCCACCCAGCCAATGAGAGCGGCCCCGAATATGATGAAGACGAAGGAAACGTTGAGGAAGTAGATGGCCAAGAAGGACAACACGGCCAAGGCCCACAAGGATGGCGTTTTCAGGGCCTTTTTGCCAATGCGCAGCACCGCTTCCACCACCACGGCAATGACCGCGGCCATCAATCCGTAGAAAACGGCCGAAAGCCAGGGTAAATGACCGCCGGCCATGTACACCCAGCTCAATGCGAAAAGGATAAACATGGATGGGATGACGAACAGCGACCCGGCCGCGAGTCCTCCCCGCCAGCCATGCAATCGCCAGCCCAGGTAGGTGGCGAGTTGCTGGGCTTCCGGGCCAGGCAGGAGCATGCAAAAATTCAAAGCATGGAGGAAATGGCTTTCGCCGATCCAGCGGCGCTTCTCGACCAACTCCTTGTGCATGATCGCGATTTGCCCGGCCGGCCCGCCAAAGCTGATGCAGCCGAGTTTCACCCAAAACCGGAGCGCTTCCTCGAACGACGGGAAGCGCGGTTCCTCGGTTTCGGCGGCGTGGGGCGGAGAATGCATGAAATGAGGGCTGGGCTGCTTTCCATACGGGAAACCGAAGCGGTTCAACGATTACCCGAAAAGCTGAGACGCGAACCACGAATCATAGGAATATCACGAATAGCCGAGGCGTTGGGCTTGTTGGACGTTTGGGTGAGCTGGCGCGGGCGCGGCCAAGTCGTCGATCCCGGGCAGGCGGGCGTCTCCGTTCAGGCAGGCCGCGGCGAGCAGGGCCGCTCCGATGTCGCCGGTGAAGAGCCAGTAGCGGCCGCGGCCGGTTGCCGCGCGGAGGCGATCGACCTGGCCTAGACCGTGCATGGCGAAGGCACGGGCGCGCTCGAGCCAGCGTTCGTCTCCCGTGCGTTCCCACAGCGCGAGGAACGCGAAGCCGTTGCCGCCGGTGCCGTGACAGAGACCGGCGTTCTCCGCGACCGGGCCAGCGGTCCAGACGAGTTCGCCGCCTGCGGCCATCAGCGCACCGTGGGCGTGGTCGTCCCGCGCCAGCCGGGCGAGCGAGGTGACGATGCCTGCCGCGCCGTGGCACCACTGCACCCGCGGAGGGGTGCCGGCCCGGGAGCCACCCTCACCGAATGACCAATTGGCGAGGTCGCCATCGACGATCGCTAAGCCACGAGCCGTATCCACCGCCCGGGCCTCCACGGCGCGGGCGTCGTCGAGCCATTCCGGCGCGGCGCTGAGCGCGAGGATGTTGCCAGCAAAACCGTGAGCAGCTCCGATCAGGCGCTGGGTCCTGCCGAAGAGTTCCTGCGTCCACAGGCCGTCCTGCTCCTGGCGGGCGAGCAGTTCGCGAGCACTTGCCCGCCAGAGTTCCTCGAAGCATTCCGCGCCGGTGCGCGCGTGCATCGCGCGGGCGGCGAGCATCGTGCCAGGAGCCCCGTAGAGCAGTTCGTTGGCGGGATGCACTACGTTGGCGGCGATCACTTCCGCGAGGGCCTCCGCCGTTGCCAGCGATGGGGCGTGGCGATGCGCGATCAGCAAGATCCCACTGGACCCGTTCATCAGCGACGCCCCGGCACCTGGCTCATCCGGCGAAGTCAGCGCGGCTTCATAGAGACCCCCGGTGATCGCAGCGAAGTCCAACGACGGCTCGTAAAAGCCGGCCTTGGCGAGACGGTCGAGCGCGTGCACCATGCCCGCCGCGCCGCAGTAAAGCCCGCTGAAAATCCCGTCTGCCGGATCGCCGGGATCCTCGTCCTCCGGGTGGATCGGCCAGAGAAGCTCGGCGTGAAAAGCTGACTCCGCATCGCGACAGATCGCGGCGATCGCGTCGCGAACCCGTTGGGGGTTCCACGCCGCGGCCGCCAGCACTTCGTGCCGGGCTGGGTCATAAAGCGAAAGCATCGGATAGTGTCACTCTGCTCGAAGCATAGGGCGCCGCCTCACGTTGAGCCAAGAACCGGGATGGGAACACGAAAAGCACGAAACACGAAAGACCAAGCCGTTGCCCAATGTTTTGGCATCGGCAAGCATTGTCAGCTATCGTCCAAGCACCTCGAATAAGAGAAGCTTGCACCCTTTGAGTACGGGTTTCAGCGGGCGATTGAGGCTGGAGGTGGGACGAGACCTCCCGGGCTCGTAGGCGGTGGGAGCGTGCTGTAGGAAGCCCCTTTTCGCCTTTTCAAGTGGTGCCCAAAGCCAGAAAAAATCGATGAGCCAAGACGCGGTCATCGTGAATTCTCCGGGTGTGAATCGCACGACCCTCACTCGAGAAGTGGAGACAATTCCCAAATGGTACGACTTCACCGCCTACGCGCCCTAGAGGTCGCGTCCCACCTCAATGCCGCCTTCTCTCATTCGCGTGGAGTGTCGTTCCGCAAACAAAAAAGAATGTGAAATGTACAAACTCCAGTGCGGTGGAGACCACCGACTAGGGATTTAGTTCTTTTGCGACGTGGAGGACTTTCCCTCGGGGCGTTCCCCTTCAGTGGCCGAGCCGGGCTGGGAGGGGATGGAGGTTTTTTGTTCGGGAAAGTCGTTGGCGTAGCGGGCGAGCAGGGCGGGAATATCCGCGGGCATGAGGTAGATTTTTCCGCGGAGGCGGCGGGTGGCGCCGGGTTCGAGGCCGCCGAGTCGGAAGTCGGCATGGAGGCATCGGGCGACTCCCTGGAACAATTCTTGATACGGTTCCCATGCGGTGGCGAAGATCATGGATTCATCCGCGCTGAAGGCGCCGATGAGGCCGTGGCTGGGGACGAGCGGGCTGAGGGGGCGGGGATTGACGTCGGTGCGGGGCACGCCCTTGGGCACCCAGACTTGACCGGGCGTGTAACGGGCGGTGGTCGCCCACGGTTTGACGTCCGGGAGACGGGTGAGCCGGCCTTCGAGGAAGATGAAGCATTTGGGCAGGTAGTCGTCCAGATTGCTGCCGGCATCGGGAAAGCCGGTGAACTCGCCGAGTCGGACGCACGGTTGAGCCCAATGGGCTTCGGAGCGACGGGCGGTTGGGTTGTGGGCGGTCAATTCGAAGGTCACTTGGTCGGAATCGGCGGTGATTTCGTGGCGGACGGTCACACCGTCGGCCAGGGTGTCGAGCAGGCGCAGCGTCTGGCGATCATCGCTGAGCGAGAGTCGTTCGGTGCGATGGGGGATGACGGTATGTTTCACCCAATCGGCCTCGGTGGATCCGGCGCGGCAATAGGCTTCGAGATGGTTGATGCGGATGGTGCCGCCGGGCAGCTGGGGGCCGGTGATGGTCAGCCAGTGGGGCGGATGATAATCGAGTAAGAGACGCGGGGCGGGCGAAGCCTTTGGTTCCTCGGCGCCGTGCGCCAGGGTGAGGCAGGCGACGACGGGCAGAAGGCGGGTCAGGGGAAGCAGGGGTAGTGAGCGCATGGGGCAATCAAGGGTGACGAACGACGCGGTAAAAGGAAATTTCGGGGGCGATGGGTGGGTTGGTGTCGGTGAACGAGGTGCGGGCGCCCTGAGCGGCCACGGCGTCCTGGAGAGTGGACGAAGTGACCCCGTGGATTGTTTTTCAAGGCCAAGTCGTCAGGCAGCGCAGCCGAAAGAGTCGATGATCGGAAGCGAGCGGCCGGCTGATTTCCTGACTTTCGGCGGCTGGAGTGAACGGTGTGCCCGACGGCGACCAGGAGACTCCGGACTCCGACTCTTCGAGGAGGTAGGATCGAGTGAGGGTGAGCCCAGTGGCGAGAACGACCAGGCTTCCGTCCTGCACGTGCAGGCCTGAGAGGGCGAGCACGCTGGTGGCCAGCCGCGGATCGGCTCCCGCGAGGAATTCGGAACGGTTGGGCTGGCCATCACCGTCGGCATCGAGCAGGGCGTCTCCGGGATCGGCGGGATCCAGTCCGTGCTCTCGCTCCCACGCGTCAGCCATGCCATCGTCATCGACATCCGGATTGGCGGGCGAAATAGTCAGGGTCACGGTGGCCACGCCTGACTCATCGGGCTGGTTGGCGCTGGCCGGTGCGGTGGCGACAAGGAATCCGGAAGACCCGGTGAACTGGCTGCGGGCGGTCAGGTCGACATTATTCGTGTCGGTCACCTCGGGATCTAGGAAGAACCGACCCGTGTAGAGCACAGCAGCGCGGAGTGTCAACGTGCCCGCGGCGGAGGCGATTTGTGTATTCGACAGGTCGATGACGGCGGTGGTTTCCAGCGACTGCGGGCCCGAAGGAATCAAATCCGCGGCGAGCCCGGTGCCAGCGATGTCGGCCGTACCCGCCAATCCAAAGGTGTTGCCTAATTGAGTAAAGACTCCGGATACCACGGCCGCCTCGGGCCCGGGTTCGATGAGCGACAACTTCAGGCCATCGGCCTCGGTGGCGCGTGTCTGGACATTGACCGAGGCAAGGCAGACACTGAAGAGGCAGCCGAAACGAAGCCGGAGAACCAGGGGATCCAGCAAGCGGGCCTCCAAGGCCGTGACGCGGGCCAGTGCGAAGGGAGCTGAGGCCGGGCGCAACTGAGCGCGCAGCGTCCCGCCCACCCGGGAATCGTCCCGGTCGGTCGCCACTCCGTATTCCGTGGTCGCGCGCGCCTCGACCTGCAACCGCGACTGCGCCGGGTCGATCGTAAACAACACCGGACCCACCACCGTCCGCATCTTGTACATGAAACTCACCTCCCCCGTCGCCCCCGGCGCCGGCGTGTACCGAAACCCACCGTTTGTGTCCAAAACCAGTTCCCCTTCAGCCGGAGAATCGACCAGCACCACTTCCACCGGTTGCCCCTGGCGGTCGTCGTTCGCCAACACACCGGCTCCCGCCGCCACCGTCAGCGTCTCGCCTTCCACCAAGGGATAACCATCGGAGATCGCCGTCGGGACCGCCGCCCCCACCGTCGGCCCCACCACAGCCAGCGCCCAGAATCCCCATCTCCCCATCCGCATCCGATCACAACACAAAATCATTCGCCCATCAGGATCGGAGTTCGGCCACCTCCGTCAAGCTAAGGTGACAGGCAATTTAAGCACTCAGAAACAAGAATCATAAATGCAGTTTTTCTATAATTTCTACTAGACTCCGGCTAAAAATGAGCAACTATTCCATAGTTACCATATATTGCGCATTTTCCAGTGATTCAAGTTGTTGTTCATTTGATGGGTATTGACGGTGGGCCACCCAGGAGCTGTGGGCGGCGTGGGAGGAGGTATGAGCGGGGGTGGGGATGGGTGTGGACGGGGCTGGTGGTGATGGCGGTGGTTTCGGGGCCCGGGCGAGCGGCGGAGCGGGGGGTGGAAGTTCGTCGGGCGGTGGCCTTGACGGTGCGGCTGGGGGAACCGGTGGTGCGGGACGCTGCGGGGATGGGGGGTAGTCCGGAACGCGAGGGGTCGGCCGACGGCGATCGTGACGATTTACCAGAGGCGACGACCGCTGAGGGAGAGGATGAGCCTGATGGGGTGGCGGCGGAGGTGGGGCCGACCGATTTGCGGACCTCGAAGCGGGTGGGGCTGTGGCTGGAGAGTGGTGTCTTGTATGACGACAATATTTTCCTGAATGCGAGCGACCCTGAGGCGGACTTGTTGTGGCGGGTGGGGGCCGAGGTTCGGCTGAATTTCGGGGACGTGGTGGATCGGGATGAGACGTATTTGGTGGCGCGCTACCGGCCGGACGCCTATTTCTTTCTGGAGAATCCGGAGGAGGACACGCTCGATCACGAGGCGGAACTGCTGATTCGAAGGAAATTCGCGCGGTTGGCGATCGATGGGTCGGGCAGGTACCAGCGGACGAGCGGGAGCACGGTGGAGCTGGGCGATCGGGTGGAGCGCGATGTAGCTTCGGCTCGGGGTGGTCTGACCTATGCGGTGGGGGCGAAGACGAGTCTGGCGAGTTCGGTTCGCTGGGATGGCACGGCGTATCGTGAAGGCGGGTACTCGGATTATCGGGAGTGGGCGCACGAATCGTTTATCGATTATCAGGCGACGGAAAAATTCCGCCTTGGGCTGGGAGGCGGCTACGGGCGATTGGAGGTAGATGATGGTTCGGAGGCTCAGGATTTTCAGCGGGCGCTGGCTCGATTCAGCCACGATGCGACGGGTACCTTGACGTTGAGTGGCCGGGTGGGCGCGGAGTTTCGGCAGACGGAGGTCGGAGACACGACCACACCGGTTTTCGGGCTAGACGCGACGCACGCGCTGACCGCCAAGACGCAGGGCCGGCTTCAGGCGGTCCGCGAGGTGGCCGCCTCCGGATCGCTCGAAGGCCAGAACTACACGCGCACCGGTTTGGTCATGGGTGTCACGCATCGGGTGAACGACCGGGTGTCGCTCTCGGTGGATGGTGGCTGGGAACGGTACGATTACGAGGCGGCCACGCGTGCTGCGCTGACGTTGGATGACCGCGAGGACACGACCGTCTTCGTGCGTCCGGGATTCTCCTACTCTTTTGGTGACCGGTGGCGGGCGGAAGCCTGGTACCAATGGCGGTCGAACGATTCGTCCGCCCAGGACCAGACCTATGAGGTCAAACAAATGGGGCTGAACATGCGTTTCACGTTCTGAGTATTTTTTTGTCTGTAACTTCTCAAAAATGCGCCTCACTCTCTCATTTTCGCGAATTCCAAGGATTTTATGGCCTTGGCAGGTTCTTGCAGTGGTTTGGCTGGCCGGAGTTCTGGCGGCCCAGACGACTGGCTCCGTGCCGAGTCCCGAATTGAGGGTCAATGACAAGATTGAAGTGAAGGTTTTCCAAGAAGAGGACCTCACGCAACAAGTGGCGGTGGCGGTGGACGGCAGGGTGCGGCTGCCACTGGTCGGGTCGATTCGGGTGGGTGGATTAACCACGGACCAAGCGGCGCAGAGGATCCGCGCGGCATACGCGGATGGGTTTCTGGTCAATCCGCAGGTTACGGTGACGCTGGTGACGGCGGCCCGACGCAAGTTGGTGGTGGGGGGTCAAGTGAATCGCCCAGGATCGGTGGACCTGCGGGCGGGGGAACGCATGACCATTCTGCAGGCGATTGCGGAAGTCGGCGGGGCGACGCGGCTGGCCAATCTCCGCGGGGTTTTGGTCAAGCGGATGGCGGGCGGTCATGAACGACTGTTCAAGATCGACTGCAAAGCCATGGCCACGAATCCGAAGATCCCACCCTTCTATGTCGAGGAAGGCGACGTCATCACCGTCAAGGAGTCGATTTTTTAGTTTCACCCGCGCCCCCTCGTCAGCTCCCATCCCTCATTTTGTCCATGCCGCTGATACCGCCCATCATCGACATTGCCCCGCGCCCGAGGAGTTCCGTGCGTGATCCGAGCCTTGATTGGGCGGGCGGACGGGACGAGGGGCCGGAGGCGCTCGATCTCGGGGCGTTGCTGCGTCGAATTTTGCGGGGGTGGTGGATCGTTGGCTTGGGGTTTCTGGTGGCGGTCGGTCTGGCGACGGTCTGGCTTCGCGTGACGCCACCGCTGTACACATCAGTGGCGACGGTGCGCGTCGAGCAGGAGCGGCGCCCGCTGCTGCCATCGGGCGAGTCGGGTTCGGGGGCCGAGGACATGCGGTCGCTTGAGGTGGTCAAAACGATCGAGCAAGCGCTGGTCAGCCAGAACAACCTGTGGCGGGTGGTGGGGCGGATGAGGTTGGCCGAGGATGAGTCATTTTCGAACGATCGGACCGAAGCGGGTCTGCTGGGGGCGTTGAGCGGGCGAATAGGGGCCGGGTTGCGGCGGGGCACCCGCCTCATCGACGTGGTTGTTGAGGACACGGACCCGGTGCGGGCTCGAGACATCGCGGCCGCGGTGGTGGAGGAATTCATCGACGCTTCCAGTCAGGAGGCGATGGCGGGCGCGCGCGCGAAAGCCGGGCAGTTGCGTGATAATGTCAGCCGTTTGGAAGCCCGCATTCGCGAGACGCAGGGCACGATTCAGGATTATCGCGAAGAGAACCGGGGACTTCCGCTGGACAAGGAAGGCAGTGTGCCCGCGGAAAAAGTGCGGGAGCTTTCCGCGCGGTTGGCTCAGGTGGTGGCGGAGAGGACGCGACTCGATGCCGCCCGCGCGGAGATTGCCGCGCTTGGGCCGAATCCGGATGTTGACGCTGTCTTGAAGGTTCAAGGGGTGGCCGCTGGTGAAGACATCACCGCGCTGAAGACCGCACTCGCGCAGAAGGAAGCGGAGTTCGATCGTCTTCGGCAACGGTATTTGCCGCGGCATCCCAAATACCTGCACACGGCCACCGAACTCGACTCCCTGCGTCGACAAGTGGCGTCGCTCGGGGCTCGCGCCGCCTCCACCCTGGCGGCGGCTTCCGCCCAACTTACCGCGACGGAGCGGGGCCTGCGCGAGGAGATTGCCCAGGCGGAGTCCGATGCTCTTGCCGTGGAGCGGGCTGCTGGCCCCTATCGTCTGTTGCTGGCGCAACTCGCGAGTGACCAGGCGTCGTTCGATGCCCTGCAGGCGGAGCTCAAGTTGGCCGAGGTGGCGGAGGTGGCGTCGCCGGCGGGGGTCGTTCTGACTGATGCCCCCCTGGCGGCGACGCGGCCGTCGAAGCCGAAGAAGAAGCTGGTTCTGGCGTTGGCGGGGCTGCTGGGCGGGCTGGGCGGGCTGGGTGTGGTATTACTGGGGGCGGTGGTCCGGCGTGGGTACGACTCAGCGGAGGAGATCGAGAAAGACTTGAGGTTACCGGCGTTGGCGGTTGTCCCGCGGTCCGGGGTATCGCTGCGCAGTTTGGCGCTGCTCGATAATCCGGGCGTCGAGCGCACGTGTGGTCAGGCCTTCCGCACGCTGAATTCGACGCTTTCCCTGCTCAATCGCGGGCGGGATGTGCGCAGCGTCGTTTTTTTGAGCGCCACGACCGGGGAGGGGACGAGTTTTGTCGCGGCGAACCACGCGCTGGCGCTGGCGCGGCAGGGGTATCGCACGCTGCTCATCGACGCCAACCTGTATGATCCCTGGCTCGATCAGGTATTCTTCGCAGGCCGGAATGTCGATGGGTTGGCCAACTATCTCGAGGGGCGTGCCGCCTCCGGCCACGCGTGCCGTCCGACGCACGTCTCGGAGTTGTTTCTGCTCAGTGCCGGCCGGCCGGCCCGTCATCCATCGGAGGTGATGCAGCCGGGAAAACTGGAGCTGCTGTTCCAGGACGCGACCCGATGGTTCCATCGCATCGTCATCGATGCGCCCGCCCTTGACCGAGCCCACGATGGTCTGGTTCTGGGTCAAGCCGCCGATCAAGTGGTGTTGGTCGTGAACGGCCGGACCGCGACCCGACGCGCCAGCGGAGCCGCGTGCCGCCGGCTCGCGCTGGCCGGCGTGCAACCCGTTGGATTCATCGCCAACGAATGCGCCGGTGGGCCTCCTCCCTGGCAGCCGGTCTCCGATCCCCTTTCCTGTTCGTCTCTGTCTCTCCGCACCCAGCCAGCCACCCCGCCAAGCCCCATGACTACCACCTCGAAGACCTGATGTCCGTTGCATTCCGCACTCCCTCCCCGAACCGTCATCAACGCGAAACGCTTCGCGACAGCATCGTTGTCGCGAGTTTCGTTGGGGACCTAGTGGTGGCCACCCTCTCGCTGATCAGCGCTTATGGGTTGCGCTTCGTCTGGCCGCTGGCCCAGGTCGGCGTGCCCCATCCCGGCATGACGCTGTCCCAATATGCGCCCCACATCTATCTCGGGGTGGCGCTGATATTGGTCCTGATGGGAAATGGCCGACTGTATGCGCCCGCCTACTTGCACTCCGTTCGGCGCCACTGGCGCATCATTGGCCAGTCATGCGCGCTGTGGATTGTCGGGTATCTCACCCTCTCAGTACTTTTCAGTCTCCATCCTGCGATCAGTCGCCTCTATTGCCTGATCGGTTGCGTCCTGCTGGCTGTCATGCTCATGCTGTGGCGCAAACTTCTGCACGTCTGGCTCCGGAGGGATTCGGTCTCCGGTCGCATCAAGCAGAAAGTTCTCTTCTTCGGGTGGAGCGAAGAAAGCAACCGCCTTGTGCGTGCGGTCAAGAACGAACCAGCTCACATTTACGAAGTCGTTGGCATGGTGCCCGACCGCGACCTGCCTCCGGGGGCCCAGCCGCCGCCGGACATGCCGCGGCTCGGCGGGTATGATGACGTGGAGCGTTTGATCCAGGAGTATGAAATTGACCTGGTGCTCCTCACTGACCTGGGGTTGCCTCGCGAGCGATTGGTCTCCATTGGTCTTGCCTGCGAGCGCGAGATGGTGGAATTCAAGCTCATCCCCAATATGTTCCAGGTCTTTGTCTCGGGCCTGCATCTGGAGAATTTCAGCGGCATTCCGGTGCTTGGGGTCTCCCGCCTGCCGCTGCATTCCCTACTGAACGTCCAACTCAAGCGCGCGGTCGACGTTGTGGGTGGCTGCGTCGGTCTTCTGTTCGGGCTGCCGGTGATGTCGCTTTTCGGATTGGCCATCAAGCTGGAGGACGGCGGACCGGTTTTCTACCGCCAGCGCCGCCTCGGACGCAACGGGCAGGTTTTTACCATCTACAAGCTGCGGTCGATGCGCCTGGACGCGGAGCGGGGCGGTCGTCCTGGATGGACGGTGCGCGACGACCCTCGGTGCCTGCGCGTCGGGGCGTTCATGAGGCGGTGGAACATCGATGAAATCCCGCAATTCTGGAATGTGCTGCGTGGGGAGATGAGTTTGGTCGGGCCGCGGCCGGAGCGACCGGAGCTCATCGAGAGTTTCAAGCACCAGATTCTGCACTACAATGCGCGCCACAACATCAAACCGGGCATCACCGGATGGGCGCAGATCAACGGTCTGCGGGGCGACACCGACCTGACCCAACGGCTCAAAGCCGACTTGTACTATATCGAACACTGGAACCTCTGGCTTGATTTTCAGATCATGGTTATGACGTTCTTCAAGCGCCCAGGCGCCTGCTAATCCCCCGATTTTCCATTACCTCATGGCCGCCGCTGCCCGAAACCGATCGATCCGCTCCGCGATCTGGACGTCCTTTCTCTCGAAGGGCGGCACGGCCATCATGCAGTTGTTGGCACTGCCGATCGCGATTCGGGTGATGGGGTGGGAGGAATTCGGGCTGTATGCCAGCGTGGCGGGTCTGCTGTTGATCGCGCAATTGTTCGAGGTGGGACTCGGTCCGGCGTTGACGCATGGATTGTCGAAAGCAGTGGCGGAGGGCGACCGCGACCGGGAGCAGGCGTTATCGGCGACGGCATTTTTTCTCCTGCTGGTGCTGGCGGCGGCCGCCTTTGCGGTGATGGCCGAACTGATCATCGGGCTGCCGGTGGCCTGGTTATTTGGCGAGAAGTTTATACCGCACGAGGCGTCGCTGAGACCGGCCATGTGGGTGGGTCTGGTGTTGTTCGTGCTGATGCTGGTGCTCAACCACACCGAGCGTGTCCGCGAAGGGTATATGGAGGTCCGCTATAACAACTTGTGGGGCGCCGGCGGCAACCTGTTGGCGGCTGCAGCCGTTGGGATTGGCGTTTGGTATATGCCGACAGTGTCGTTTCTGCTGGTGGCGGTTTTTGGGTCCGGGCTGCTCGTCAAGCTTGGCAATACCATTCAGCTGTGGCGTGCGCGCCCCTGGTTGGTGCCGAGGTGGAAGTGGTTCCGGGGCGGTCTGGCCCGGTGGATGCTGACCGACAGCGTGGCCTACGCGGTTTTTGCCGTGGTGGTCAATCTTGTGGAAGTCAACTTAGTGCAAAACCTGTACGGTCGCCTGGCGGGGCCGGAGGGAGTGACCAGCTACACAGTGCTCACGATGTTGACGGTGTCGGTCCTGGGCTTCGTGCTCATGATCACCACTCCCACCTGGCCGGCGGTCGTGGATGCGAAAGCGCGCGGCGATCTCGAATGGATCCGGCGGACGGCGCTGCGGTTGCGCGCGTATGCGGCGGGCTTCGCGGCGGTTGCTGGAGGTGGCTTGGTGCTGCTCGGTCCCTGGCTTCTGCCGCTGTGGGTTGGGCCGAAAGCCGAGGCGTTGAGTCGGCCCGTGCTCATCTGTTATTCTCTGTATTTGTTCGCCTACGTCTGGCGCCACGCGAACCACATGCTCCTGGTGGGTCTCGGCAAAGTGCGGTTGATGGCCGGGGTGCAGGTGGTGGAATCGGTTTTGGTGCTGGGGGCGGCATGGATGGGGATGAACCACGGCGGCCTTTCGGAACTCCTGCTGGCGATGGCCATCGGGATCGCCGTCGTCACTGGCTGGTGCCTGCCGTGGCTGTTTAATCGCGACTTGCGACGGAACGAGATCGCCAGGGACCGGGTTCCGGCCGGCGCGGCGGCTCCTTCGCTTTCTTGATGGGCCGGGCTTCACCCGGGCTGGAAGTAAGGTTGCACACGGGGAGAGGGATTGGGATGATGGGAGATGGTGAAGAGCCATCATCCAGTTGATCCGCGGTCGTATTTCCTGACTCGGCGCGATTTTCTGACCAAGTGCACCCTCGGGATGGGCGCTCTGGGGTTTGGATCGTTGCTGCGCGACAGTCTGGGGGCCGAGAATTTGAACCCGCTGGCCGCGCGTCAGCCGCCGTTTGCTGGGAAAGCGAAACACGTCATCCATATTTTCGCGAATGGCGGGCCGTCGCACCTTGACACGTTCGATCCCAAGCCGGCGCTAGACAAGTGGCACGGCCAGAAGATTCCCAATCATCTTGGCACGGAGCGGCCGACGGGTGGGGCGTGGCGATCCCCGTTCAGTTTCGCGCGCCACGGCCAGAGCGGCATTGAGGTGAGCGAATTATTTCCGCACGTGGCCAAGCACGTCGACGAGATGTCGATTATCCGGTCGATGCACGCCGACGTTCCGAACCATGAGCCATCGCTCCTGATGATGAATTGTGGCGAGTCGCGCCTGGTGCGACCGAGTGTCGGGTCGTGGGTGACGTACGGTCTGGGGTCAGCCAACGAGAACCTGCCGGGATTTATCGCGATGTGTCCGGGTGGCTATCCGATTCAGGAGTCGCAGAATTGGCAAAGCGGATTTCTGCCGGGCGTGTATCAGGGGACGTACATCGACACGCAGCACACGTCGGTGGAGAAGTTGATCGAGAACATTGCGAACAAGCATCAAAGCCGGTCGGCTCAACGCCGGCAGATCGACCTGCTTCAGGAAATGAACCGCCAGCACGCCGCGCGGCGGCAGCGCGACGCGCAGCTTGAGGCCCGGGTGCAGAGTTTTGAACTGGCATATCGCATGCAGATGGAGGCCACGGAGGCGTTCGATGTGCAGCGCGAACCCGAGGCGGTAAGAGACTTATACGGTGCCGGCACGCAAGCCCGCCAGCTCTTGATTGCGCGGCGGTTGGTCGAGCGCGGCGTGCGGTATGTCCAGGTGTGGACGGGCGAAGGTCAGCCGTGGGACAACCATGACGATCTCGAAGTCAATCACCGGCGGTTGGCCAAGGACTGCGATCAGGCGATCGGCGCGCTCCTCACCGACTTGAAGCAGCGCGGCCTACTCGACGAAACGCTGGTTCTCTGGGGCGGGGAATTTGGACGCACGCCGACGGTCGAGCTACCGACTCCCGGATCGAATGCGGGCAAGATCAATGGCCGTGACCACAATCACTATGGGTTCACCGTCTGGATGGCCGGCGGCGGGGTACGAAAGGGCTACGTGCACGGCGCGACCGATGAATTTGGGTTCAAGGCGGTGGAGAAGCCCGTCCACCCGCACGACCTGCATGCGACGATGCTTCGCCTGCTGGGTTTTGACCACGAACTTTTCACCTACAACTACGCGGGACTCGATTTCCGCCTGACTGGCGTCGAGGGCGCCCACGTGGTGGAAGAGTTGATCGCGTAATCACGGGAATTTGGGTCTTCGTTCTTGGTTCTTGGTTCTTGGTTCTTGGTTCTTGGTTCTTGGTTCTTGGTTCTTGGCTATGTGGAAGCAGAGTGGATAGGTAAACCACCCCGATGCGGTCAGGGTTCGACCTCTGGGCGGGCGGCGACGCGAAAAT
>JBJXFS010000295.1:0-7453 GCA_046155625.1 Verrucomicrobiales bacterium
CCGAGAAGAAACGCTGAGTCTCCTTCGTGGAGCCAAACGCTGACTGGAGAGCCGGATGCGGGAAATCCGCCCGTCCGGTTCGGTGGGAGGGGCGCCGCAATCCAATGTGGCGTCCCTACCCCTATCCGGCCCTCACCCGTTCCGATGCCCTTCTCCCTTGCCAAACAGCTGGGTCACTCGTAGTCAGTCCGCCTCTGTTTCTCGGCAACGCATGAGTCAGGTTCCGATCATCCTGAACAAGGTGGCGAAGTCGTTCGGCAGCGTGACCGCGCTGCTCGACGTGTCGCTGCGCATCGAACCTGGGGAGTTGTTTTTCCTGCTGGGGCCGAGCGGGTGCGGGAAGACGACCCTTTTGAGGCACTTGGCGGGTTTTTACACGCCGGACCGCGGTCAGATTCATTTTGGCGACCGCGATG
This sequence comes from Verrucomicrobiales bacterium, assembly GCA_046155625.1. GTDB lineage: Bacteria > Verrucomicrobiota > Verrucomicrobiia > Verrucomicrobiales > V1-33 > CAJBME01. The sequence goes on from JBJXFS010000295.1 coordinate 417, forward strand.
TGACGCGCACGCCCCCGCATGCGCGGAACACGGCCATGGTATTCCAGAGCTACGCGTTGTGGCCGCACCTCAGCGTCGAACGCAATGTCGCCTTCGGGCTGGAGGAAAGGAAATTGCCGGTCGAGCAGATCGCGGAGCGGGTGCAAAAAGCGCTCGACATGGTGAAGATGAGCGACTTCGGCCACCGCAAGACGACGCAGCTGTCGGGCGGCCAGCAACAACGCGTCGCGTTGGCCCGGGCGCTGGTCGTGGAACCGGACATCCTGCTGCTCGACGAGCCGCTTTCAAACTTGGACACGAAGCTGCGGGTCGAGATGCGCGAGGAAATTCGGCGCCTGGTGAAGTCGGCCGGTCTGACCGCGGTCTACGTGACGCATGACCAGAAAGAGGCGCTTTCGGTGGCCGACCGGTTTGCCGTGATGGATCGCGGGCGGATTCTACAGGTGGGCACGCCACAGGAAATGTATCGCGACCCGGCAACCCCGTTCGTAGCGGGATTCATGGGTGAGACGAATTTTATTCCCGGCGAAATCATCCGTGAGACGAGTCGCAACCATTTGTGGGCCGTGCAAACGCCCAGCGGTCTGTTCTGGGGGAGGGCCACCGAAGCGGACTGGCAGCCGCAGACCGGCGACAAGGTCGTGCTTTCCATCCGCCCGGAGTCGTGGCGGCTGGAGATTTATCCAGAGTACAAGAACTGCGTGAGCGGTCAATTCAAGCGGGCCATCTACCTGGGCGAGTCCGCGCAGTACGAATTGGAGAGCAAGACAGTGGGCGCCATCCGATTGTCCGAGGTGAATCCGCATGTCCTGCATCCGACGGACGAGCGGACGTACAATGCCGTGGTCAGCGACGAGGACGTGATCATGTTGCGGGCGGACGAAGAGTCGGGATCCTCATAGATCGCGATGCCCGCCCACACTCCAAATTCCGAACCGGAGCCGCCCGACCCCGATCCGCCCGTCGGGTCGCCTCGACTGTCTCTGCTCGAGCGGATCGATGCCGTCCTGCCGCCGGAGTGGAAGGAGAAAGCCGAAGCGATGCTGACCAGCCTGCCGAGGCCGGCGGACGCGCGCGAGCGTCGGTTGTTCATCGGGCTGGGGGCCGCCATCGCCTTGACGCTGCTTCTGCCGTTCCTGCTTCGATCGGATGACCGACCGTCGATCTTTTTTCGCGCGGACGACCGGCTGACCATCCTGACGCCCCACAATGAAACCATCCGCCGGGAGTTCACCGAGGCATTCCAAAAGTGGTACGAGGGCACAACCGGGCGCACCGTGCGGCTCGACTGGCGCACCCCCGGGGGCACCAGCGAAATCGTCAAGGTCATCACCTCCGAGTACCACGCCGCATTCGAGAACCACTGGAGGAAGAATGCCGTCCGTCCCTGGGAGGATAGTTTCGGTCGCGCGTTCATTGATGCCAAGCGCGACCGCAAGCCCGACGACACCACCCCGGTCAGCCCGGATCAGCAGGCGAGGGCGGCCTTTCTTGCGTCGGAGGTGGGCATTGGCGTCGACTTGTTTTTCGGGGGCGGGGTGTACGACTTCGAACGGCAGCGGAAAAATGGCACGCTGGTGGCTCAGGACGCCACTGGGCAATTCGGACTGGCCGCCCTGCAGCGGCGACGGCCGGAGTGGTTTAGCGACGCGGTGATTCCGGAAAGCGTGGGAGGTGAACCGTACCGCGATCCCGGGCTGACCTGGGTCGGCAGTTGTCTGTCGAGCTTCGGGATCGTCTACAATGCGGACACGGTGGCCCGGCTTGGCCTCGAACCGCCGCGGACTTGGGAGGATCTGGCTGACCCGAAGTACTATGGGCAGATTGCCGTGGCGGATCCGGCCAAAAGCGGATCGATCGTGAAGGCGTTTGAAATGATTGTGCAGCAGCAGATGCGGGAGACGCTGGAGGAGGCGCGTCCAAGGATTGAGAAGGCGCCGATTCGGATGAAGGAGTCGGTCGAGACGGCCGCGTTGCGCGACGGCTGGGTCAAAGGCCTGCAACTCCTCCAACGTATCGGAGCCAATGCCCGCTATTTCACCGACTCGGCCACCAAGGTGCCGCTCGATGTCGCCCAAGGAGTGGCGGCCGCCGGGATGTGCATCGATTATTACGGCCGGACATGGAATGAGCGGCTGCGCGAGGAGGACGGCACCTCCCGGGTCCACTTCGTGACGCCGCGGGGCGGGACGTCGACCGGCGTCGATGCCATTGCCATGTTTCGCGGCGCCCCAAACCCGGCGGTGGCTCATGCGTTTCTTGAATTCGTCCTGTTGCCGGAGGGTCAAGCGCTGTGGAACCACCGCCCGGGCACTCCGGGTGGTCCCCGGCGGATGAGTCTGCGTCGGCTGCCGATCCGGCGTGACATGTACGGCCCGGACCAGTTGGTTCATTTCGCCGATCCCGAGGTGAGGCCGTATGAGCATGCCGCCGAATTCACTTATGTCCCGAGCTGGACGGCGAATCGGTTCAACGCGCTCCGTTTGGGCGTCCGTGTCATGTGCATCGATACGCACGCCGAACTGACTGAGACGTGGAAAGAATTGATCGCCAGTGGATTTCCGCCGCTGGCGGTCGAGCAGTTCGGCGACATGGGCCAACTGGCCGCCGATCCGGAGGGGATTGCTTCCATGCTCGCCTCCAATGACAAGCTCATTCAAGTTAAGCTGGCGCGCACGCTGGGCGCCCAGTTCCGACGGTCGTACCGGCATGCCCGGGCGAAGGCGGAATCCACGCAATAACTGAACGGCAAAGGATTTGCGCGGGCGGCGTTCACGTGTCGAATGGTGCCATGCTCACCGAGATAAAGACGCTGCTCATAGTCCAGGACCGGGACACCCGGCTGCGCCGGTTACGGGACGATCTTCGCCGGCTGCCGGAAGAAGCCGCCCGCGCCAAGGCCCGACTGGCCGCCGAGGAAAGCGCGCTTCAGGCGGCCAAGGCGGCGGCCGCCGACAACGAAGTCGCCATGCGCAAGCTGCAGCTCGAGATCGAGACGCGGCGCACGACGATCGGCCGGCTCAAGACCCAGCAGTTCGAGACCCGGAAAAACGAGGAATACGCGGCGCTGGGCCATGAGATCGAGCGGTACACGGCCGACATCTCGAAGCTCGAGGATGAGGAACTCGCGCTGATGGAAAAAGCCGAGGTCCTCAAGGCCACCGCCGTGGCCGCCACCGCCACTCTGGCGACCACGCGTGACCGCGTGCAGACCAATCTCAATCAAATGAAGGAGCGCCACCTGGCGATGACGGCCCAGCTCACGGAGGTCGAAGCCGAGAGGTCGACTCTCTCCAGCGGCATCGACGAGGTTCTGCTCAGCCGGTATGACCGAATATTCGAGAAGAAGGCGCCGGCCGTCGTTCCGCTCGAGCACGGCATCTGCGGCGGCTGCCACATGCGGGTCACGCCCACCACGTTGACCCAGGTCAAGGGGGAGAAGGGGCTAGCCTTTTGCGAGAATTGCGGACGCCTCCTGTATCTCGTCCTGGAATGACGCCCCAGCCGGATCCGTCGCCGACGCCCACGCGGATCGGCCGTACTCGCTTCACGTCCGTGATGAGCGTGCGGCCGGACGACATCGACATGAACCGCCACGTCCACGCCAGCCGATACCAGGATTACCTCCTGGCGGCGCGTTACGAGCAGATGGCGCGCGATTACGGCATGAGCATGGAGGATTTTATCGCCCAGGGATACGGATGGTTCGTGCACACGTTGCACCTTGAATACAAACGCCCGCTGAAATTGGGTGACACCTTCCAGGTCACCACCTGGGTCGACGAAATCTTCGCCGATGCCGTGACCGTGCGCTTTGAAATGCGCCGCGGCGAGCCCAGTAAACTCTGCTGTGACGGGTGGGCGCGGTACACCCTGGTGCAGATCGACAACGGTCGTGCCACCCGGATTCCCGAGTGGATCATCGCGAAATACGCCGTCTGACCGGCTCAGGGAACGACTTCGACGGGAGTGCCGATGGGGGCCGCGTCAAAAAAGTGTTTCGCCATCCACTCAGGCATGCGGACGCACCCGTGACTGGCCGGATAGCCGGGCAGGTAACCGGCGTGCATACCGATGGCCGGGTAGAACTGGTTGTACCAGGTCATTTTGGAATTGTCGAAGTAGCCACCGGGCGGGACTTTATCCCTCCGGATATCGGCATCTTTATTGATGGGGACTCCGTTGGCATCATAGATCCAGCCATACACGCTGGATTTGTGGTCGGCATTTTTGAAGAAGACCTTAAACTTTCCGATCGGGGTCGGGTGCCCATCGGTACCGGTGGAGATCAACGATTGCCCGACGAGGTGGTCGCCTCGGAAAAAGTAGGCTTTTTGCTCGCTGACATCGAGTTTGATGCGGGGCGGGCCGCCGGTGCCATCGTCATCCCAGAAGGAAAACGTATCTTCAACGGCCATTTGGGCGGGGCGATGGGGAGCCTGCTGATATCCGCCGATGCCGTAGAGGTAATCGGTCTGACTGAGGGAGTGACCGCGTGGTCCCCCCCCGGTTGAAATGCAGCTGACGGAGCCAGCCAAGGCCAAGGCAGCAGACAGGGCGGTAATCCCGAGTCGCAAGGTGGGATGGGTCGCGGGAGCGGGCATGAGTCGGAATCGGAAGCGAATAAACACTTGGGGAACGTCCAAGATGCCCGCCCGGATTCCCGGCCGCAACTGAATTTTCCCTTTGCGTGGGGGCAGGGGTCCCGCATGTTGGCCACCCTTTTACTCCGCCATGCCGACTTACGAATACGCGTGTCCCAAATGCGAGAAGACCTTCGAGATTTTCCAATCGATGAAGGACAAGCCGCTGACGAAATGCCCGGACAAGCCATGCCGGGGCCGCGTCAAACGCCTGTTGGGCACGGGTGCGGGCCTGATTTTCAAGGGTTCGGGCTTCTACATTACCGATTATCGAAGCGAAGGCTATAAATCGGCGGCCAAGTCCGAATCGAGCACTTCCACCGCGGCCACCCCGACGAGTTCGGGGGAATCCGGCGGCAGTCCGGCCAAGTCCGAAGCGAAGCCGGCCGCCCAGACCGAGGGCGGAAAGAAAGAAGCGACCAAGCCGAAAAAGGCGGCTTCGTAAATGGGGGAGGGCGGCATTGAGGTGGGACGCGACCTCCCGGGCGCGTAGGTGGTAAAGGGGTACGACCTGAAAATGGTCAGCACTTCTCGAGCGATGGTCGCGTGATTCACCCCCGGAGAAATTTTCCCCTTGCTCCCGTTGCCACGATTTCCCACATCGGGTTTTCTGGCTGGGGGAACTGCTTGAGAAGGCGAGAACGAGCTGCTTTCACCGCGTTCCCACCGCCTACGAGCCTGGGAGGACTCGTCCCACCTCCAGCCTCAAACGCCTGCCGAAACCTGTTTTCAAAGGATACCGGTTTTTCTGATTCAAGGGGCTTGGACGATGGCTACCCCCGCCGGCGATGCGTAGAATCCTCCGCGCCTGTCACGCCTCTTGGCGCAAATATGTACAAACTCGAGGAGGGGGATTAAGATGCGTCCGATGAGATGGGGCATTCACTGGCTAATGGCATGGGCCGGTTCGCTGACGGTCGCGACCGCAGGCGTAGAATTGAGCGGGCGGCTGGCGGTGCCCGCGACCGATCCGCCGGTGATGCTGGCGGCGGTGCGGGCCTTTGGATTTTCCACCGGCCATCCGAGGGGGAGTGGATTTCGCACTTGGAAAATGGAGCCGCGCGGGTGGTGGAAATTGGAGGGTGAGGCGGGAGATCGATGAGATTTTTGCACATTGCCCGGGTGGGGCCATGGTATCGCGGCCATGAACTATATTTCGACGCGCGGGCAGACACGTCCCCATACATTTTCCGAGGCGGTGGCGGTGGGACTGGCTCCCGACGGCGGATTGTTTCTGCCTGAGACATTGCCGGATCTTTCCGGGAGGGTGAGGGAATGGGCCGCGCTTGGCTACGCGGAATTGGCGGCGTCGTTCCTCGCTCTCTTCGGAACCGAGCTGGGCGAGGGCGCGTGGCTGGAGTTGACCCGACAGGCGTATGACGGCTTCGATCGACCGGAGGTGGCGCCGCTGGTGACGTTGGACGACCGCACGCGGGTGCTCGAGTTGTTTCACGGACCGACGCTGGCCTTCAAGGATTTTGCGTTGCAACTGCTGGGGCTGCTCTACAAGCGGCAGGTCGAACGCACCGGCCAGCGGCTGGCCGTACTGGGCGCCACCAGCGGTGACACTGGATCGGCGGCGATTCACGGATGTCTCGGGCAACCGGGGATCACGATTTTCATTTTATACCCCGAAGGGCGGATCTCGCCCCTGCAGGAGCGTCAGATGGCCTGCACTGGCGCGGCCAATGTGTACGCGCTGTGCGTGCCGGGGACATTCGACGACGCGCAGCGGGTCGTGAAGGAGGCTTTCGCCGACGCCGCCTTCGCGGGCGAAGTCAATCTTTCGGCCGTCAACTCGATCAATATCGCCCGAGTGCTCGCTCAATGCGTGTATTACTTGTGGGCCTGGCTGCGACTGACACCCGCGGAACGGGAGGGCGGCGTAGAATTCGTCGTGCCCACCGGGAACTTCGGCAACGTGCTGGCGGGTTGGCTGGTGCAGCGGATGGGGGCCATGCCGGAGGCTCGATTCCGGGTGGCGACCAACAAGAACGACATTCTCCATCGATTCGTCCTCACCGGTGAGTACGCCGAAGGCTCCGTGAACGCCAGCCATGCGCCGAGCATGGACATCCAGGCCGCCAGCAACTTCGAGCGATTCCTGTATTTCCTGCTGGACCAGGATGCGGCGCGGACACGCGCTGCCATGGCGGCGATGAAGTCCGCAGGCCGATTCAGTCTGGGCTCGCCGCCCTCGAGTTCGCTGGTTTCGTCGCGGACCGATGATCCGACCATCGCCGAGACCATCGCCGCGGTCTGGCGCCAATACGAGTATGTGATCGATCCGCATACCGCTTGCGGATTTGACAACCTGGCGGACGACCGGCTCAGCGTGGTGCTCGCCACGGCTCACCCGGCGAAATTTCCGGATGTCATTCGCGCCGCCATCGG
>JBJXFS010000313.1:0-111148 GCA_046155625.1 Verrucomicrobiales bacterium
CATCGCAAGATGTTCTCGGAGAAACGGCAATCCGGCTCCCGACGGCTCCGCCGGCTGGACTTAAACTGTCCGCTGCGCGTCGCTCGAGCCCTGGCGGTACGAGCCGTGGAATAATCGCCCGATCCGGGGCCGTGGCTCCGGCTCCCGGGTTGCTCCCCCCGCACCTGCTGTGGAGGGGCCGCGGGCCATTCGCGCATATCGCGTTGGATGCCGATGAGATCGTCACCAATCGGCTCCGGACCGAGTCAAATTCGGACCGCTGCTGTGCTTGGCTCATTGCGATCAACCGAAAGGGCACCGCATTATGAGCATGCCGGAAGGGAAGCTCGACAATGGGACGGGCAATCTATTGCGAGAGCGACAATGGGACGGGTAAATTGCGGACTTACATATGCTTCGCTATTGTTTCGCATGAAAATGATCACGCCGTTACTTTGGGTGGGTGGGTGTTTGTTGTTGGGGAGCGTTGTTGCCGCGGCCCAGGAAGGTGGTTACCGGTCGCCGCCCGAGCCGTTGTTGAGGGTCATGCGGGCGCCGCCGCCGCCTGAAGTGGTGCTTGATCCGACCGGGCGCACGCTGATGCTCATCGACAGCGATCCCTATCCCGGCATTGATCGAGTTGCCGAGCCTTACCTCAAGCTGGCTGGCGTGCGCATTGAGCCGCGGACGCATGCCCGCCACGACCGGTCCAACGGATACGGGATCCGCACCTGCGTCGCGGGCGTCAGCTTACTGGACATGGAAACGCGCGAAAAGCGGCGCTTGACGTTGCCTGCGGACGGATGCGTGGGCGCTTTTTCCTGGTCGCCGGACGGCCGGCGATTCGTTTTCGAGAATACTGTGTCCGACCACGTACAGTTGTGGATGGGTGAGACGGAGACGGGGGAGGTCCGCCCGATTGAAGGAATCCGTCTCAACACCATTCTGGAGGGGGCGGTGCATTGGGCCGGGGGGGGCGATCGACTGGTGGCCAAGGTGGTTGCGATGGACCTGGGGCCTGCGCCGAAATTGCCACCCGGCCAAGCTGGGCCGAAGATCAGTGAGGCCATTGCTGGGAAGGGAGAAAGTAGTACGTACGAAGCCCGGGACACGCTGGCCAATCCGCACCAGGAAGCTTTGTTCGATCATTACGTACGGGCACAACTCGTGCGCATCGAATTGCCGTCCGGCAAAGTCGAGCCATTCGGCGAGGCCGGCCCCATCGCCAGTGTCGACATCGCTCCCGATGGCGTGCATGCGTTGGTCGAGACGCTGCGGAAGCCTTACTCTTACGTGACCACGCACCAGCGATTCGCGCGACAGGTGGACGTGGTCGAGATCGAAAGCGGCCGGATGACTCGCGTCGCCGATCTGCCGACCGCCGACCGCGTGCCCGTGCGCGGGGTGCCGGAAGGACCGAGGGGCATCCGCTGGCTGGCCAGCGAGCTGGCCACGCTAGTCTGGCCGGAGGCTTTGGATAAAGGCGACTGGAAAGTGGAGGTGGCCCAGCGCGATCGGGTGATGCGCCTGCGCGCACCGTTCACCGGCCCGCCGGAGGAAATCCTGCGCACCACCCAGCGTTTTGGCGCCCTGGCGCCGCAGGATGGTTCGAGCGAAGCTTTTGTGATGGAGTCCGACGTGAACAAAAGGCGAGTGCGGATTTCGCTGCTCGACCTCGCGGTGTCTCCGCTGGCTCCGCGTACGGTGTGGGAGTATTCGATGGACGAGGGGTATGGCAATCCGGGGTCACCGGTGGCCAAATCACTGCCCAACGGGTATTCGGTGGTGCGGCGCGAGGGGGACGCCGTTTTTCTGTACGGGGCCGGCGGCTCCGCGCAGGGGGATCGGCCGTTCCTAGACCGGTACGACCTGAGGACGGGTGCCACGCAGCGGCTTTTCCGCAGCACCCCTGATGCCTTCGAACGAGTCATCGAAATTTCCGACGACGGCCAACGCCTGATCACTCTGCGGGAAAGTTCGGTCGATCCGCCCAATGTCTTCATCCGCACGCTGGGTGCCGCGGTGACGGCGCCCGCCGAAGGCGAGGCGGCCGTGGCCTCCACGGCCACCCAGGTGACGCAAATCGTCGATCCGACTCCGGAAGTGCGCGGCATCCGGCGCCAACTGGTGACCTACAAACGCAAGGATGGCGTTGACCTGTCGTTCACCCTGTATCTGCCGTTGGGGTATCAGGAAGGGACACGAGTGCCGGCCGTGCTGTATGCTTATCCGCGTGATTTCGCCGACCCGACCCAAGCCGGCCAAGTCACAGGATCGCAGCAAACGTTCACTCAGTTCTCGGAGTACCAGCTGCTGCTGCTGGCCGGCTACGCGATCATTGACCGCGCGGCGTTTCCCATCGTCGGCGATCCCCGCACGGCCTACGACACTTACCTGCAACAGTTGGTCGACAGCGCGGAGGCGGCGGTGGACAAAGCCGTCGAGATGGGCGTGGTGGATCGCGACCGCATCGGCGTGACCGGCCACAGCCACGGTGCCTTGATGACGGCAAACCTGCTGGCGCACTCGGATCTTTTCCGTGCCGGGGTGGCGAGCAGCGGCGGGTACAACAAGACTCTGACGCCATTCGGTTTCCAAAACGAACGCCGTTCATTCTGGACCGCGAAGGACGTGTACGATCAGGCGTCCACGTTTTTCCATGCCGACCGGATTGACGAGCCCTTGCTGATCGTGCACGGGGAGGACGACGCCAATCCCGGCACTGAACCGGTGCAGTCGCCAAAACTATTTCAGGCGATCCGCGGCAACGGCGGCACGGCGCGCCTGGTCATGCTGCCCTACGAGCCTCATTGGTATGCCGCTCGGGAGAGCAACGAGCATTTCGCCGCGGAAATGCTCGAGTGGTTTGACCGGTGGGTGAAGGAGGCCGGGCCGCGTCCGGCGAAGGAGTCGTGAGTTGTCAGTATGGGCTGCGGCGAGGATCGCGGATCTGGCGGGCGAAAGCCCGGTTTGAACGGGGCGTTCCGCCCGTGTTTTGTAGGTGAAAAATCATTCGCAGATGGAGCTTACTGCCCGAAGAGCTGGAATTTTTCCAGCCGTCCAAGGGCCACCGGCTGTTATTGTTCAACGACTTTTGTGGGGAGTGGTCTGCCTGGAGCATCCTTCATTGTGATCCAGGACAAGGCCGGGTGATTGGCGCGCGGCGGTTCGATCCACGTTGCCAAGACCGGATGGCCGCGCTTAAATCGCTTCTTCCTATGAAAATCGGTTTTAATCTTCTGTTGTGGACCGGTCACGTGACCGAGGACCAGTATCCGCTGTTCGCCAAATTGAAGGCGGTCGGGTACGATGGCGTGGAAGTTCCCATTTTTGACGCGAGTGACCCGGGGCATTTCCGCAAGGTGGGGGCGATGCTGAAGGACCATGGGCTCGAGTCCACGGCGGTCACGGTGCTGCCCGACGAGGAGCACAACGCGATCTCCCCGGACCCGGCCCACCGCCAGGGAGCGATCGACCGCCTCAAGAGCGTGATCGAATGCGCCCACGCCGTCGGCGCGCAAACGCTCTGCGGGCCATACTACCAGGTTCTGGGCCAGTTCACGGGGAAATACCCGAGCGAAACCGAGCTGGATCATGCGGCCGCGGTGCATCGGGCGATCGCGCCGGTGGCGGAAGCCGCCGGAATTCGATGCGGGATTGAAGCGCTGAACCGGTTCGAGTCGCATCTGCTCAACACCATGGAACAGGCCGCGAGTTACGTGCGGCGGGTGAATCATCCGGCATTTGGGACCATGTACGACACCTTCCACGCGAACATCGAGGAGAAGGATCCTTTGGGTGCGATCGACACCGTGTTTGCTACTGGGAAACTCAACCACGTTCATATTTCGGAAAACGATCGCGGCACGCCAGGTCGCGGTCACGCGCCGTGCCGCGAGGCGATCCGCAAGCTGAAAAAGCTGGGTTACGACAAGTGGCTGACGATCGAGGCGTTTGGCGGCGCCCTGCCGGACTTGGCGGCGGCGACGCGTGTCTGGCGCGATTTCTTTTCCTCGCCGGAAGAAGTGTACACCGAAGGCTACCGGTTAATTCGTGAAACGTGGGACGCGGCCTGACGCGGCCTGACGCAGGCTGAAATCGCGATTGCATCGGGCGGGGTTGGGCGCCTCTGTCGGGCTGCCCGTCCGGGCGATTGCTCATGCGACTCAAACCGATTCTTGGCCTGGTGCCTGCTCCGCAGCACGTCGCGGAGGTGGCGGCGGTTCCTTATGACGTGGTTGACCGCGCGGAGGCGGCGGCTCTGGCCGCGGGAAAGCCGCGCAACCTGCTTCATGTGGATCGCGCGGAGATTGATCTTCCCGCGGACGTCGACCCGTATGACGAGGCGGTGTACGCGAAGGCACGGGAGAATTTCCTGAAGCTGCAGGCGGATGGTGTGCTGATGCGCGAGCGGGAACCGGCGGTTTATTTCTACCGTCAATCGATGGGCTCGCACTGCCAGACCGGCTTGGTGGCGGGCTGCCACATCGAGGATTACGAGCGCGACGTCATCAAGAAGCACGAGAAGACACGGCAGGTGAAGGAAGACGACCGCACGCGGCTGGTCGAAACGCTTTCGGCGCACACGGGTCCGGTATTTTTGACTTACAAGGATTTGGCGGCGGTGAACGCGATCGAGCGCCATGTGACGCATCAAGAGGCACCGTTCTTTGATTTCACGGCCGACGATGGCATCGGGCACACCGTGTGGCGGGTGACCGGGGCGCGGGCGGCGCAGTTGGCGGCGCTTTTCGCCCAGCAGGTGCCGTGCGCTTACGTGGCGGACGGCCATCATCGAAGTGCGAGTGCGGTGCGGGTTGGTAGCGAACGACGGTCGCGCAATCCGGCGCACACCGGCGAAGAGGACTACAATTGGTTTCTCGGCGTCCTCTTTCCCGCGACCCAGCTGCGCATCCTTTCGTACAATCGCGCCGTGCTCGACCTCAATGGCCACTCGCCGGACTCGCTTCTCCAAGCCATCGCGGCCGCAGGCCTGCGCGTCGCTCCCACTGATCTCAAGCAGCCGACCACCCCGCAGTGCGTTCACCTCTACCTCGGCCGCGGCCAGTGGCAGGCGCTGAGCTGGGCCTACGATCCGGCGGCCAGCCCGGTCGATGGCCTGGATGTCAGCGTGTTGCAATCCCGCATTCTCGCCCCGCTTCTCGCCATCGACGACCCGCGCACCAACGACCGCATCGAGTTTATTGGCGGCATCCGAGGGGCGGAAGCGCTGGAACGCCGAGTCGACAGCGGCGAAGCGGCCTGCGCCTTTTCCATGTACCCGACCACGGTCGACCAGTTGATGGCCATTTCCGATGCAGGTCAGATCATGCCGCCCAAGAGCACCTGGTTCGAGCCCAAGCTTCGGAGCGGGCTCGTGATTCAAACGTTTTAAGGCATCAGGTGACGGCGTAGGCGGTGGTGGCTCGGCTGCCCTCGGCGGCGATGGGGCGGATTTCAGCCAGCGTAGTGTGTCCGGCGACGACTTTGGCATGGGCGTCGTGGAGCAGCGGGCGAAGTCCGTGGTGGAGGGCATGGCGGGCGAGCGCAAGGTCGTCGGTGCCGTCGGCGATGGCCTGACGGGCCACGGCATCGACCCGCCACAATTCAAAGACGCCGATGCGGCCGAGGAAGCCGGTGCCGGCACAGGCGGCGCAGCCCTGGGGAGCAAAGAGGGTGGGGGGAGCCTCGGTTGCGACAAGAGAGAAGCACCGACGTTCGTCCTCCGTGGTTTCATGGGCCGACTTGCAGGACGGACAGAGGCGTCGAACGAGGCGTTGGGAAACTCCGACTTCCAGGGCGGTGGCGATTTCCCAATTTTTGGCGCCGACATTTCGCAAGGTGGTGACGGTGCCGACGGCATCGCGGGCGTGGATGGTCGAGAGCAGGGCGTGGCCGCTGCCGGCGGCGGTGATGGCGACGTGCGCGCTGTCGGAATCCCGGATTTCGCCGACGAGCAGAAAGTCCGGATCGAGCCGGAGCATGGCGCGGATGGCATCGGGAAAGTGCAGACCGCGTTTCGGATTGACCTCAATCTGAGTGATGCCATCGAGCTGACACTCGACGGGGTCCTCGACGGTGATGATGCTGCGCGGCAAATTCTGCAGTACGTGGAGGAGGGCGTAAAGCGTCGACGTTTTGCCCGATCCAACCGGCCCGCCGACCAACAGCATGCCCTGCATGCCTTCGAGCCAGGCGTGGAGCGTCTGCTGGTCGCCTTCATTCATGCCGAGGTCGCCGAGCCGCAGGAGCGGACGGCCTGTATCGAGCAGTCGCATACCGAGCATCTCGCCGGAGGTGGTCGGAGCCACGGTCGTGCGCAACTCGACCGTGGTGCCCCAGGCGTCCAAGCGTCCATGGCCGTGCTCGGGCTTGGCCAGCGCCAGGGCATCGATTTCCGAAAGCGTTTTGAAAAAGGCAGTGAGATGGACCCCTGCGGCATTTGGCACGGCGGCGACGTCATGAAGCACGCCGTCGACTCTGAAGCGCAGGCGCGTTTCGGACGAAGAGGGTTCGAGATGGATGTCGGACACGCGCCATTGCAGGGCATCGGCCAGCAGGGCTTCGGCACGCTGCTGGGTGCGCGGGTGGTCGGAAGCGCCCGTCATTTCCTGCAGCAATGAGTGGAAGCGCGGCGCGAGGCGAGGTTCGAGTGGGCGGGGATTGGCGTGGGTTTGGGACATAGAGCGCGAGACGAAGCAGCGTGCGGGAGGCGGGTGCGGGATGCAAGTGGGGGCGAGGTGCGGAGGTTGGAGGCCGGTGATCGGTGGTCAGGGTTCGGCGGTCGGCGGTCGGCGGTCGGCGGTCGGCGGTCGGCGGTCGGTGGTCGGTGGCGGGATTGTGGAGTGGTCAAATTCCGGCAGAAAGAGTTGAGGGTGGATGGCGTAACCCGCCGTGGACCGTGAAGCCCGGAAACAAGAATGGCTTGCCAGAGGCGGGAATTTCCGGTGTGCTGGGGATGCCCAGACGTTCCGCTCATGAATTCTCGATTCCCCCTTTTTGTTTCCTGCCTGGCGTGGATGGCGTGCTTGCCGGCGGGAGGCGCCGCGTTGCCGGAGGCGCCGGTGGTGGAAGCGCAGCCGTTATTGCTGCACACCGACCGGTTGATTGAGGCCATGGAGAGTGTGGGAGCGCCGCTGGAGGCAGGGGTGCGTGCCCGACTGGAGGCCTTAGCCAGCGAGACCGATGAGAAGGCGATCACGCGACGAACGGAAGCGGAGCTCGATCCGCTGTGTGTGGTGGCGGTGGTAGTGGCCGAAGACGGGACGATGACAGCCCGTCCACGGGGGGAACCGGTGGTGCTTGACGAGAACGGGTGGCGCACGGTGCTGGTCAAGGTCATTAACGCGGCGGGATTAACCGGGCGTTTGCGGGTCGAAAGCCCGCATGCCCGCCCGATCCCGCATGGGCCAGCGGATGAAGTCGACAACCGGTGGATGGCGCTGTCGGTTTTTGAGGGTCGTCCGCTGGCGGCGACGTTGAGCGGTTTGGGGCTCGAGTACCGGCTGATCCAGATCTACGGATCTCAGGTGGGGGACAAGTCAGGGGTGTTGGAGTTCAACATCAGCGATGCCCAGGGAGGCGTTTCACCGATGGTTCGTCAGTGGCGATTCAAAGGGGACGCCAACGACTGGGGCGCGCCCAACGACTGCACACTCGAGGTGCGGGACGGGTCACTGTTTGTCGAGCAGACGGGAAATGACCCATACTTCTCGACGCGGGTCGAGTCCCAGGGCGGGCGCCTGCGGTTGCGGTGGTGGGGGACGACGTCGTCGGACGGCATGGCTGAGGTGTTTTGGTGGACGCGCGATCAACCGCAGCCGGATGGCGGCCGATCGGTCCACACCCAGGTTTTTGCCAACCGCGAGGGGTTGAATGAAGTCGAGTTTCGCGTGCGCGAGGACCTGGCCGGCGTGCGCCTTGACCCGAACAGCGGGCCCGGTCGCACGCGGATCGACTGGATCGACCTCGAACGCGTCAGCAACGAGGATGCCGTTTGGGCGCCTGCCACTCTCGCGTGGCGCGTCGTGCCCTCGACCGAAGTGCGTTTCACCGTGACCGACGCCGATGGGTTGCCGTGCATGGGGGCCTTCGAAATCCGGGACCCAAAGGGTCGTGTGTACCCGACCCAGCCGAAGCGCAAGGCGCCTGACATGTTCTTCCAGACTCAAATTTATCGTGAGACGGGCGAATCCGTGCGCCTTCCGCGCGGCGTCTACTCGGTGCGTTGCACGCACGGGCCCGAGAGCATACCGGAAGTCAAAACGCTGGTGGTCGGGGACTCGCCCGTTTCGCTCGTCTATCGCGTGGCGCGGTGGATCGACACTGACAAGCACGGGTATTGGAGCGGCGACCACCACATTCATGCGGCCGGCTGTCTGCACTACGAAAGCCCGAGCCAGGGGATCATGCCGGGCGACATGTTGCGCCACATCATGGGCGAGGACGTCAAGGTCGGGTGCTGCCTGACTTGGGGACCGTGCTTTGATTTCCAAAAGCAGTTTTTCACCGGCCGTCCGGACAACGTGAGCCGCCACCCGTATCTCTTGCGTTACGACGTCGAAGTAAGCGGCTTTGGGTCGCATCATTCGGGGCACTTAAACCTGCTGCGGCTCAAGGAACAGATCCCTCCCGGAGGGGACTCGAAAAACCATTGGCCGACGCTCGGACTGAATACGCTGCGCTGGGCGAAAAAGCAGGGCGCGATCACCGGACCCGCCCACAGCGGCAACGGCCTGACCACCATCCTTGGCCGCACCGCCGGTACGGACGGCCCGCACCGGCTGCCGAACTTCGATTTGCCGGCCTATGATGGCATCGGGGCCAACGAATTTGTGATGAACATCACCCACCAAGTGCCCGGTCCGGACGGTCGCGAAATCCCCGCCATTGATTTCATTTCGACCATGGACACCGACCGCGTCGCCGAGTGGAACATGTGGTACCACGCGCTCAATTGCGGCTTCCCGGTCGTCGCCAGCGGCGAGACCGATTTCCCCTGCATTTCCGGCGAACGCGTGGGCATGGGCCGTGTCTACGTGAAGCTGGAGGGCGAGCTGGAATACGGCGAATGGGTCCAGGGGCTCCAGGACGGTCGCAGCTACGTCAGCGACGGCGCCGCTCATCTGATGGACTTCGCTCGCGCCGAGGACGGCAGCTTTTCCGTCACGGCCGCGGCACGCCTGGACGGCCGGGCGACGATTCCCGTGGAGTTGATCGTCAATGGACGACCGGTGGGCGCGCACGAGATCAAGGCCGATGGCAGCCTGCAGGGATTGCGGTTCGAGGGGCCCGCGGTGACTCGCAGCAGTTGGGTCGCCGTCCGCGTCTTCCCGCACGCCCACACCAACCCCATCACCGTGTCCATCGACAACCGCCCCATCCGCGCCAGTCGCCACAGCGCCGAATGGCTCCTCGCCGGCGTTGAACAATGTTGGAAATCCAAGGAGAAAACCTACCGCGACGAGGAACGCGCCGATGCCATCGCCGCGTATGACCACGCCCGCGCCGTCTATCGCAAAATCATTGGGGAATCTGATCTGGAATAGGTAGATCTGAGATTTGAGATTGTTTGAGCCATGCCTCGATTTTTATTTTTCAGCGGGCTGAGTTTGATTCTGCTGCTGACGTTTGCCGCGGCTGCGGCTCCGCCGCTGATTGAGATCAGCATTTCACCGGAGGGCCGGGTCAAGGCCTCCGCGGGTGAAGCGAAACCCGCGGTGGTCCAGGGGAAGTGGATCGAATTCGATATGGTCATCGAAAACACGGCCGGCCTGACGACGCCGCTGACTGTGGAGTCGAAACAATTCATGCGATCGGAGCATGACACGGCGCGAGACCGATGGTTGCGAGTGGAAGTCGTTCCCACTGGTCCCCTCACCGGCGCGGTGGAGGAAAAACGCACCCTGCGAATCTGGAGCCGTGATTCCGGCCGCCGCGCCGCGGTTTTCAATTTCAACGCCGGTCAGGGCAGCCAGGACCTTGGATTCCGCAGCGACGTGCTGCTGACGTTTGTGGCCCGCCCAGGGCACTCCGGGGCGCGCTAGAGTGGCGGATTGACGTGATGCCCTCCGATGGCGGATGCGGCTCGGAGGCTGTGGTGATGAGCAGGGAAATCCCGTCTGCCCGGCCACTGTGACCAACAGGCGCTCCCTATTTGGGCTGATTCCATAGGTCGGCACCGGGCGGAGGATCGGGAGTTTCTGTGGACAAACTGAAAGGTTAGTGACAAGATTCTGTTTACCCCAGTCGCCCGAATTCCAGTCTCAACAAGGGTTCACCCACTCATGCCTGATCGACGATCCGTTGGCGGTCGCCCCGCAAAGTTCGATGAGCCAAGTAGGCCGGTCACTGTGACTTTGCCCGAACGAACCCTGCGTAATTTGGACGCCATCGGTCCCGATCGCGGCCGGGCGATCGTCCGCTTGGTCGATGCGGCTGTTCCCACGGCACCCTCCCGATCCCGTGTCGAGGTGGCCCAAACCGGGCTCCAATCGGGATTGATCATCGTCGGCCATAGCCCCGGACTCGAGAAAATCCCGTTCCTGCACCTCGTGGAAATCTCCCCCGGTCGCCATTTGCTCGCTTTGGAGCGGGGGAATGATTTCCGCACTCTGGAATTGGCCGTGGGTGATGCGCTTCAAGAGACCGATCCGAAGGACGAAAATGAAGTGGCGCTGCTGACGGACCTCCTCGGCCACATTCAGCGGCTACGGAAATCATTCCGTGTTTCTATGGCCGAAATTTTGGTCGTGCGTTTGGCTTGGGTGATGTTGGCGGCGCTTTGAGGCGGTAATTCCCACCCCCCAGGTGCCCTATCGCACCGCGCATTTTTGCCCTTCGAAAGAAAAAGGCTTGCCAAATGAGGGGGTGAAGCTACGTAAAAACTAAGGCAGATAGGTTCTTTCTACGTAATAACAGGGAGGTTCTCCTAGAAGCCTTACCCTCCCCAACCCACTGCGTTCGTGGTTTTGATTCTCCGGTCCAGATGGTTCGAATCCCGAGAAGGGTGGTCGCGACGAGGCGCTCGGGCGCTGGGGGCGCTGGTGATGGGCTTGGCGGCGATGAAGGCGTCGGGCACTCGGGCGGAGGGACCGGGGCCATCCATGACTGTGGAGGAGCGGGAGGAGGGGCATGAGCGAGGGAGGGTGGAGGCAGGCGCGTCGCCGGAGCGGCACTGGGCGTTCACTCCACCGCTCAAGCCGCAAGTGCCCGCTCCCATCTCGGCCGACGAGGTGCCCCCGCGTTCTCCGGTGGATGCGTTCATCAATGCCGCGGCGGCGCGCGAAGGGTTGACGCCTGCGCCTCCGGCCGAGCGAGGCGAGTGGCTGCGGCGCGTCAGTTTCGCCCTGACCGGACTGCCTCCAACTCTGGACGAAATTGACGATTTTCTCGCTGATGGCGGCGAATTGGCGTTCGAGAAAGTGGTGGACCGATTGCTGGCATCGCCTGCCTACGGCGAGCGACTGGCGGTCGACTGGCTGGATGCGGCGCGGTACGCCGACACCTACGGTCGCCACGAGGACAACACCTGCGCGACGTGGCCGTATCGCGATTGGGTCATTCGCGTGTTCAACCAAAACCTGCCCTACGATCACTTTGTCGCGTGGCAGACGGCCGGTGACCTGATGCCGGAAGCCGGTCAGGACGCCCTGATTGGCACGGCCTTCAATCGGTTGCATCAGCAATCGAACGAAGCGGGCAGCAACGAAGACGAGTTCCGGTGGCAGCACGTTTTTGACCGAGTGGCCACCAATGCCCGCACCTTTCTCGGCCTGACGCTCGAATGCGCCCAATGCCACGACCACAAGCACGACCCGTTTTCGATGCGGGACTACTACCGGTTCGCGGCCTACTTCAACAACATCGACGAGCTGGGCCTTTTCTCTCGCTTTACCGCGGCGGTGCCGGCACCCTCCGCCTTCGTCTACCAACCCGGTCAGGAGGAGGCCCACCGCACACTCCGGCGCCACGTGGAGGAAGCCGAGGCGAATCTGCAGGCCGCGCGCCGGGCGGCCCATCCGCGTTTCCAAGTCTGGCTTCAATCCAACCTGACGCCAGGCACCTCGAAACCCGTCCCCACCTTTTGGCAGCGGGTGCTGGGCCGGGCCGACCCGCGTCGCGAAAACCAACCGGTCAGTCCGCTCCACCATTTCCCCCTGGATGAAACGGACGAGGAAGCCCGCTTGGTGCGGGATGCGCTGGATCCGGCCAAAACCGGTAAAACTCGCAATGCCTTCAGGCCGGCCAAGGGCCGATTTGCCGGCGGTTTGCACCTGCGCGACGACCGCGACAACCAACTCATGTTGGACGACGTCGGGCACTTTCGCCGGGTCGACCCCTTCTCTTACAGTGTCTGGGTCCGCTGCCCCATAGAGCACGACCGCGCCGTCATCCTGCACCACACCCGAGGCGGAATTGACGCCGCTCATCGCGGTTACGAATTCGCGCTGGAGGATGGACGTCTCGCTATCAATCTGGCTCACTTTTATCCCGGCAATGCGATTCGGGTGCAGGCACGTGAGAAAGTTTCCCTGGCTGATTGGACCCATTTGGGATTCACCTATGACGGATCGAGTCGCGCTTCGGGGATCGTCATTTACGTGAATGGGCGCCGCATCGACGCGAACATCGTTCGGGATACTCTGGTCAAGGACATCACCTACCGGCGCCAATGGGGTGACTACGATGAGGAGTTGCCGGATTTGGAAATCAAGACGGAGGCGACGATCGAGGTGGGCGGCCGGTACCTCGATCGCACGCTGTCGGGTGCCACGATCGATGAGTTGAAGATTTTTTCGGAGGAACTCTCCGCCGCGGAAATGGCGATGCTGGCCGGCAGCGCGCCGCCCGGCCATGACCACGCGTGGTTCGACTGGTATGCGCGGACCCGTGACGAGGCGGTCAAAGCGGCCGCGGCCGCCCTTCATCAGGCCCGCCGGGCGGAGGACGACTTTGTGGCGGATCTGAACGAAGTCATGGTGATGCGCGAGTGGGACGGTCCGCGTCGGGCCACGCCGATTTTGACCCGCGGCCAGTGGGATGCGCCAGGGGAAACTGTTGAGCCGGGCGTGCCGGAGGTCCTGGGTTCCTGGTCATCCGACGCTCCGCCCAATCGGTTGGGCTTGGCTCAGTGGCTCACCGACCCGCGGCATCCGCTTGTAGCGCGCGTGGCGGCCAACCGGTACTGGCGACTCGTTTTCGGTCAGGGGTTGGTGGCGACTCCCGAGGATTTTGGGGCGCAGGGGGCACGGCCAACGCATCCGGAACTTTTCGATTGGCTGGCGGTGTGGCTGGTGGAGAACGGCTGGGATGTGAAGGCCTATCTCCGGATGCTCGTGCTGACCGACGCTTACCGGCGTTCCTCCGTTCCGGCACGGCCGGAGGATGCGACGGCCGACCCGGCCAACCTGTGGCTGGCGCGTGGCCCGCGGCTGCGGTTGTGCGCGGAGCAGGTCCGCGATGCCGCGCTGGCGGCGAGCGGCCTGCTAAAGCGCTCCATCGGCGGTCCCAGCGTCAAACCCTACCAGCCGGAAAGCCTATGGGAGGACTCTGGAACCCAGCACATTTACCATCAGGACAGTGGGGATAAGCTGTATCGTCGCAGTCTTTACACGTTCTGGCGGCGGACCTGTCCGCCCCCCTTGATGACGATTTTCGATGCCCCGTCGCGCGAGTTCTGCCGCGTGCGCCGTGACGAAACCCTCACGCCGTTGCAGGGGCTGGCGCTCATGAATGAAACCGGCCTGCTGGAGGCGGCCCGAGTGCTCGCCGAAGCACTGGTCCGCGCCCATCCCGATCCCCGGCACCAGGATCGCCGCATCGAGGAGGCCTGCCGCCGACTCATTGGGCGGCCGCCGCTCCCGGCTCAATCGGTCTCGTGGGCGCGCCTCATCGAGGAGGCTCGAACTTACTATTCGGGGATGCCGGGTGACGCCGATGTCTTGCTTTCGGGAGCCGGTGAGCATCCGAGTGACGCCACGCTGAATCCGGTCGAAGTGGCCGCCACGCTCCTCATGACCCGCGCCCTGCTCGCCGCTGATCCGTTCGTTTCGAGCCATTGAATTCCATGACCCGGCCTGCCATGACATGCCCTCGCTTCGATCCGTCTCCCCCCGCCAGCCGGCGACAATGGCTCGGGCGATTTGGGTTCGGCTTGGGGGGCGCCGCCCTGGCCAGTCTGCTTGGGAGATCCGCGGCGGACTTGCCCCCCGAGACCGCGACGGGAGTGCGCGCCTTCAACACGTTGCCGCATTTCAGGCCCCGGGCTCGGCGGGTGCTTGTGCTCTTCATGAGCGGGGGATTTTCCCAGTTCGAATCGTTCGAGCACAAACCCGTGCTCACCGAGCGGTTTGGTCAGCCACTTCCGGAGTCCCTGCTTCGAGGACGAGCGCCGCTGGGGATGTCCAAGAACCAGGCTGTCTTTCAGCTTACGGCCTCCCGGTTCGCGTTCGCGAGACATGGCCGGAGCGGTATGCCGTTCAGCGACCGATTCCCGCATCTGGCCCGCCACGCGGACAAGCTGTGTTTTCTGAGAGCCGTTGTCTCGGACGCGGTCAATCACGACCCCGCCATGACTTTCATGCAGACGGGCGCCCCGCTCCCCGGACGGCCAAGCCTGGGGGCGTGGCTGAGTTATGGGCTTGGATCGGAGAATCGAAACTTGCCGGCTTTCGTCGTGCTGATGAGCCGTCGACACGTCGATCAACCGTTGTCGACACGCCTCTGGGACAGCGGCTTTTTGCCCGCCCAGCATCAGGGTGTGCTGTTTCGGCCGTCCAAGGACCCCGTCCTCTATCTCAATAACCCGCCGGGCCTGCCGCCGGCTCTGCAGCGGGCATCGCTCGACCGCCTGGCCGAGGTCCATGCGGTGGAAAGCCGTCGGCGGCGCGGGGAGGAAGCGATCGAGGCGCGCATTGCCCAGTACGAACTGGCCTTCCGGATGCAGATGGCCGTCCCGGAGGTGACCGACCTGAGCCAGGAACCTGCGGCGGTGCGCCAACGCTATGGCCCGATGCTCGACCAGAAGGGATCCTTCGCCTTCAACGCCCTGCTCGCCCGGCGGTTGCTCGAACGCGATGTCCGACTTGTCCAACTCTATCACCCGGGATGGGACCACCACGGGAATTTGCCTGTCCAGTTCGAGGGAAACGCCGCGGAAATCGACCAGCCCATGGCCGCCCTGCTCAGCGACCTCGATGAGCGCGGGTTGCTGGACGATACTCTGGTCGTTTTTGCCACCGAATTTGGCCGCACCTGTTACTCACAGGGAACGGGGCCGCGGCCGGATCGGTTCGGCCGCGAACACCATCGCGACGCCTTTACCTGCTGGCTCGCCGGCGCCGGGGTGAAGCCGGGTTTCAGCCATGGTGAAACCGACAGATTTGGGTTCCACGTGGTTCGCGACAAGGTCCACGTTCACGACCTGCATGCGACGATCCTGCATCTTCTGGGCATCGATCACCAGCGGTTGACCTACAGGTTTCAAGGCCGGGATTTTCGCCTCACGGATGTCTTTGGTCACGTGGTGACGCCGATCCTGGCGTGATTCGGAGTCAGCGCAGCCTTCACTCGTCGACCCATGATTATGCGAACCCTCGGCTTGATCAGGAAGTTCGGTGCGGTTCGGCTGGCATTGACGGTCTGGGCGACACTCTGTTTTTGGATCGCAATGACGCTTCGCAAGCCCTGGCAGACCCTCGCGCTGGCCCGCGACCTGCCGGTCAAGCGAATCCCTCTGGAGGATTTCGTCGAGGCTGGCTTGTCCATCGGCTTGACCATTTCGGGATGCCTCGCCGTCTCCCTGATCGCGACTTATCGACACTGGGGCTACTCAGGATCGCTGCCGATCGTCGCAGGGCCGTCCCACGCCTCAGGATCGGTGGCCGGGAGGCCGTGGTTTTGGGTGGCTGTGGCGGGCTTGGTGGTTGGGACCTTTTGGCAAGCGCGGCCGGCCTTGACGCATTCGATGTGGGGTGACGAGACGATGATGTTCACCGACAACGTGCATGGCCGGTGGGTGCCGGCGCATAAAGGGGGATCGAAACAGGGAGAGATGCGCTTTCAAGCCGCCCGCTGGAGGCACGCGTTCTTTTACGACCGCTACGGCGCCAATCACTGGTTGGCCGCGCATCTCCAACGCCTGTCACTGGCCGCCTGGCACCGGCTGGCCCGAAAACCCGTCTGGGCCTTCGAGGAATGGGTCGTTCGGCTGGTTCCGTTAGGTGCCGGATTGGGGGCCATTGTGGCATTGGCGGCTTGGATGCGCGAGATGGGGAGGCCATCGGCCGGACTCGCGGCGGCCGCCTTCTTGTCACTGCATCCCTCGCATGTGCGCTTCTGTGCCGAAGCGCGCGGCTATTCCCTGATGCTTTTTTTTCTGATACTGGCGTTGTGGGCCGTGTGGCGCGCCCTCCGCTTCGGACGCTGGCGGGATTGGGTGATGCTGGCTCTCGCGCAGTTTTTGGTTCTCTATTCGTGGAAAGGCGCCCTTTACGGCTTGGTGGCTCTCAACCTCGTGGTGGGCCTCAGGCTTCTCTTCGGCCCGATGCAGGACCCCGCGATGAGGCGATTCGCAGTCGCGCGATGGCTCGTTGCGGGGTCACTGGGAGCCATGCTTTTCGTGCCACTGGCCCTGCCGAGCGAGCTCCAGATCCACAAGTCGATCGAGGAAACCCGCAAGCGGGCCAAGCCGATGGACCGCGCCTGGAGGGACAACCTGATCACGGAGACGGCGTTCGGTATTCCGTGGCACGACAAGGATGTGGACAGTCCACGAGCCGTCTCGATGGACCGGTTGGCCGGCTCGTCGCCTTGGGTGAAAGGGGTGGTCATGACGATCGTTCTCGCGTTTGGCGTGGGTCTGGCGCGTGCCTGGCGGGAGGACCGCTTTCTGGCTTGGGTGGTGATGGCGCTCTTGGCCAGCGGCGTGGCGGCGGCATGGCACTTCAAGATCGTTCTGCATGTCGAGTTGCTCACGTGGTATCTGTATTACCTGACACCGGCCTTTGCGGTGCTCTTTGGTTTCTCGGTGGCGTTTCGGCAACCCAGTGCCGCAGCCACCGAGAGGGGAATGCGGGGGAAGGGCCAGATCGCGTCCGTTCTCGCCGCCGGGTGCGCCGTCGCGGCCTTCGCCCTCCTGACGGCTCCGATGACGGCGGATCTGCGCCGGCATGCGCGGGAGGACTTTAAGCAGGCTGTGCGGATGACGCGCGGAGTTGGCGACGCCCAATCGTTCCATCGACCCTCCACCACGTACACCGCGTGGTTGTGGCGCCATGCCGCTATGTACGATCCGAGAGGCGAAATACAAATTCGGTCCCTGGAGTCGCTCGAAGCGATCTCCCGGCAGGCCAGAGAGGCGGAAGGTCAATTGTACGTCGTGGTTGGGATGCGGGCGCTCAGCGATGCGGTTTTCCCGGAGATGATGGCGGTGCTCCGCGACTCGGATCGATTTGAGTTCATGACCACGCTGTGGGGCGGGGAGCATGTCAATACCCTGGACATCTA
Organism: Verrucomicrobiales bacterium; assembly: GCA_046155625.1. Lineage (GTDB taxonomy): Bacteria > Verrucomicrobiota > Verrucomicrobiia > Verrucomicrobiales > V1-33 > CAJBME01. The sequence goes on from JBJXFS010000313.1 coordinate 17,488, forward strand.
TCGACTGCGAAAGTGAGAGCGGGGCGATCAGTGAGTGAATCCCGGACGGCCGGTGCAGATGCGGCGGGAGAAATCGTGGGTGTGGCCGGCGGCGCGGGCCGCCTCGTTGGCATGGGCACGGGACTTGAGTTCGAGGAAGGGCAGGCCGTCGGTGACGAACTGGCCGCGTTCATACATCATCTCGTCGCCTTTGCCGTTGACGAGGAGGCGCCAATCCCAGGGCAGGCGGCCTTCGGCGGGCGTTTGGGCTCGAATGGTGGTGGTGCAATTCGTGGTGACGGCGTTGTACCAGCGGGGCCGGTCGTGGAGCTGATTGAGGGCGTGGAGGTACTGGAGGAACCGTTGCCGGGCCTGAGCGGGAGTGAGGGTCATGCGGTAAAGGTACACGTCTTCGCCTCGGCGGATATTGGTGCGCACGCGCAGCACGTCGCGCTCGTCGGCGGCGATGTAAATCAGTTCGAATTGGCGGTAGAGGCCGCCGAGGGCCGAGTACGATTCACCGATTTCCTTGCGAGTCTCGATGGAGAAGCAAAGGGGTTCGGCATTGGCGAACTGGAAGCTAATGATGGGATGAGCCATCCAGGGCGACCCCCAGTAGTTGATGGCGATGTCCGCGCCGGTGAGTTGGCTGAGACTCACCGTGCGCGTTTCCCAGCGTGGAGTGAAGTCGGTGGCGGTGCGGTAGTCGAAATTGCGAATGTTGTGGAGAGTGACCTGATCGCCCTGCAGGTCGGCGTGGGCCAGGCGGGCGACGTCCGGTTGCCACGACCGGTCATGACTGGGGCGCAAGGTGAACCACCAGGCAGCCACGATGGCGGCGGCGGCGAATGGAACCACGGGCTTGAACCACCGGGGAGTTTTCCAGATGATGGCCAGGACGATCGCGACGAAGGCAAGCGCGGCGGGGCGGCGCAGGCCGGGCCAGGGGAAGTCGAAAGCGATGGCGCCGGCCGCCCACAGGATGGCGGCCAACGCGACGATCCAGATCACGGTCAGGGTGAGCGCCTGCAAAAGCGACCTCATGGGCGAACGTGTTCCTTGAGGATCCGGCGGACTTCCTCGATGGCCATGGCGTTTTGGTGGGCGCTATGATTGGAGGGCACGACGAGTTCGCTTTCGGCGCCGTCGAGGTGGCTGCTCCAGTAGGGCACGATGCCATCGCTGCTGACGGGTTTGGTTTGGTCGCGGTTGCCGCCTTTGCCGCGGTCGCCCACGATGGAGTGATACGGGATGCCGGGGGCGATGGGCAGGGTGTTGATGGCTTTGACGAACCGGTTATCGGGCGAGAGGGTATCCACGCTGTTGGGCATGCGTTTGAAGTGGACGGCGGAGGCATCGAGCGTCATGACGTTTTTGAGCTGGGAGCCGACGTGGACCAGAGTCTTGGGGGCGCGGACGAGGCGCGAGCCGATGCGGCCGACCCAGTTGCTGGCCAGATCGCTGCCGCGATGAGGAGCCGCGATGAAAATGACACGGCCCACGTCGTCGCGGGCATCGAAGATGAGGGCGTCACGCAGGAGCTGCACGGAATCGCGGTCGAGCCGCGTGGCGTCGGGCTGTTCGCTGAACATGGTGTTCCAGATTTTGTCGTCGGCGTCGGTGATCATGGCCCGGCTGATGCAGCCGCCCATGCTGTGGCCGATGAGAACCACATCCTTGTGATCGGGATACGCGGCCTTGATAGCATCCATTTGCTTGCGAAAGATGGCGGCCGAATGCGGGTATGGGTAGCCGCTCGGGTAGCTGTAGAACCAGATTTGGTAATGTTTTCGGATTTCCGGATCGGCGCGCAAGGCGTTGATCAGCGGGGTCCAGGTGGCGGGCGAGTCTTTAAGACCGTGCACGCAGAGAATGGGAATTTTCTTGGGATCGTACGGCTGCAGGCGGGCGAGGCGCGCGGTCTCGGAATATTTCCCCGGGTTGATCAGTCGGGACAGTTCGAGCTTCTGAGGATCCGCGAGCACGAGCACCATGGCCAGCGGAGCGGTGAAGTCGGCGGCGAGCGGGAAGCGGTGGCCTTGAAAATCCACGGTTTCGGTGGCCAGAGGATCCTCGAAGGAGACTTCGCAACGGTTTCCGCTAAATCGCACGATCGCGGTGGTGCCGTAGGCGAGGTTTTTGCCTTGGGCAAACCGATCGTGCACCGTGGTGGCATCGCGATCGCGGTAGGTGGTAACAAGGGCGGCGCCGAGGCCTGCTTTGATTTTTCGGTCGCGGACGTATTTACCGGACAGTTCGAATTCGTCGGCGGGAAGGAACTTGTAGAGCGACGGTTTCCAATTGGGGCGTGGATCGGGGCGAGCCACCACCTGCCAGCGGCCGGCCATGCCCGGGAACTCGAGCGGTTCGGCCCATGGATCGTCGCGGACCTCGTACAGAACACCGAACGCGCGGGAGAGGGCGTAGTTGTAGGCTGCCAAGGCGTCGGGGTCCTGCGGGTGGCGCTTGAGCGCTTGGGAGGCGGCGTGGGCCACATCCAGGTACTGGCCGATCGCATCGGCGGGATTCCGTTTTTCGATCTTGAGGGCGGTTTCGAGCGTCTTTGCCGCCGTGGTGAGTGATCCGCCGGTTGGAGTGGCTGGCTTAAATGGGGGAGTGGATTCCTTAAGCGAGGCGTACTTCGCGCAACTGCTGAGCGAGAGTATGGCGAGAGCGGCGATGGCCGGGGTGGCCAGGGACAGCGGAAAAGATGAGTTCATGGGAATTAAGACGATGCCGATTGTGAAGGGATAGGCGGGGCGGTTCGGCGGAGATATAGCGCGCCCGAGGGGACTGGGGTGCCGGCGGAGAGTAGGCGGAATGTGACGAGGTACAGCAAGAATATGGGAAGCCTGGGAACGGCCGGCGGCGGATTTTTACATAGCTGGAGGTGGCACGAGACCTCCCGGGCTCGTCGGCGGCGGGAGCAAGGAGGAAGAAGCTCCTTCTTCCCTTCTCAAGGGGCGTAGTACGCCAGAAAAAGTGAAGTGAGCGGACGCGGTAATAGGGAATATTCTCGGGGCGTGAATCACGTGGTCATCACTCGAGAAGTGGAGACCATTTCCAGAGGGTACGCCTCCACCGCCTACGCGCCCGGGAGGTCGCGTCCCACCTCAATGCCGCCTTCTCTCATTCGCTTGGAGCGGCTTGCCGCTAGTACAAAAGCTCGAAAAATGGACAAACTTCAGGCCACGGCCTCACGGCCGAGCGAATTTCCACCCGGCCTCCTTGAATCCGGCAATGGCCGACTCGGTGGCTTGGCCGGTGAGAATGAGGGTTGGATTCTCAGCGCGCAGGTCGTCGCGTCGGGCAAAGTCGGCCACCTCGTCGGTCCAGGAAACATAATCGACCACGGCGGCCACGTGCACACAGCCATCCGCCTCGATGGCCGCGGGCACACGTCCCAACGCGGCCACCCGAGAGTAACGGGCCAAGCCGAGGTACTGACGGTCGGAGAGCAGACGGAGGGAGCGATCGAGGAATTGGGCTTGTTCGGCCGTCTGGCAGCGGGCCGCCAGCTCGACGAGGGACGGGCGGCCGTCGGCTGGGGCTAGGCGTTCGAGGGACCGGAGGATCGTGGATCGCAGTGTGGGGGAGAGCATGGGATTGCCCATGAATTCGGATTGGACGTCATCCGGCACTTGCAGCCGGCTGAAGGCTTCGCGATGGCGGAGAGCGAGTTCGCTCGGGGTCGAGGCATAGACTTCATCGGGAAGCCCGACCATCGTGGTCGACGTCAGGGCGAGCGACGCGCCGCCGGAAGTTGCGAGAGCCCCGATCCGCAGCGGCAGACCACCGGCAAAGTAGGCCCAGGCGATTTTCTCCAACTGTTCCTGCAAGACCGGATTGTCGGAATACGGGTCGACGCCGAGCTGGCGGGCACATTCGAGCTTGGCCATCTCAAACCCGATCAAGCCGCGTCCGGCCGCCACGATGTTTTCGCCGGTTCGGGCGCGAGGTGACGTTGGCGACGGGGTCTCGCCCGCGCGGGTTTGTTCAGTGACGCGGTCGGCCACCTGCTCGGCCCCGGACTTGATGGACGAACCCAGTCGGCGGAAAAAGTGGCCGACGGTTTGGGGCGCCTGGGTCAGAGTACCCGTGGGATCATTGACGATGTTTTTGACGGCCTCGACGGGTTGCTCGCCCGACCTTTTAAGCGCCTCGGCGAAACATCACCTTTGCTTTCCGCCACGAGCCTTGAGATGGCTTCAATTTCGTGAATCCGCTGGCGAGCCCGGTCGGCTCCCGCACACTGGAAGGTGCCGAAATCCGAGTCGATGGTGAAATGCGCCATATATCCATCGGTGGGAACAGCGCTGCGGACACGATGGGCCGGCCCCCGCACCCAATCGGGGCCGAGCCGATCGGCGGCCTGAAGAGTGGGCGGCGCTTCGACTCCCGCCGGGGATTTCGTGTTGGCTGGGTCACCGACGGAGGCGGATGAATCAGGCTCAACGACGGGTTCGGCGGGCCGGACTTCGGTGGGAAGCGGTTCCGGAGGCGGGGTGTTGGGCGTCACGAGATCCGCATGGAGGAATGTCCCGGCGGCAATCCAGACCACCGCGGTTCCAAAAACGACAGGGGTTGGTTTCATGATGGCAGCAGACTTGATTCGCGGAACTGGAATGGCCGGCTGTTTGGTCAAGTCCGTCTGGCTAGAGTGTGACGGCTGCTGGGCTGACCATTCGGCATGATTGCGCTCCGCGATCGCGTCAGGCGAACGCTCAGTGAGAGTTCCTAAGGCGCCCTAGCAAAACCATCAATACATCAGCCCTCGTCGACCGCGGGCCTTGTCATTGAGATTCTCGCGCTTATCGATCCTGTCCTCGGCGCGGTCAGCCGGTCCCTCGTAGTGACGGCGATCGTAGCGATCTTCGCGGCGGTCGTACCGGTCTTCGACTCGGTCCACGGTACCGGCCGCGCATGAGGCGAGGAAAGCGGCGGAGATGAGGAGCAGTGAGTGAGTGATGAGTTTCATGGTAGTTCGGGAAAATAGTTTACCAAGCGGGGTGGAAATCAATCTTCTTGATCAGTTTTTCCCAATATGCTGATGCAGAATCCGTTTCACTTCAGCGATCCCTTGGGGATGCTGGTTGGACCAATGGCCGCTGGGGATGATGAGTTCGCTTTGGGCGCCGTCGAGGTGGCTGCTCCAGTACGGGACGATGCCGTCGGTGCTGACGGGCTTGGTGCGGTCGAGGTTGCCCCCCTTGCCGCGGTCGCCAATGATGGAGTGGTACGGGATGCCCTTGGCGAGCGGCAGGGAGTCGAGGGTTTTGACGAAGCGGTTTTCCGGATTGAGGAAGTCGACGCTATTGGGGATTTTCTTGAGCTGGGTGCCGGTCGACTGGGGTCTGGCGAGGTCGAGCGGGGAGGTATCGCCTTTGAGCATGGCGACGGGAGCGCCGATCAGTTTCGATCCGAGGCGGCCGATCGGGTTGACGGCGAGGTCGGCGCCGCGGTGGGAGGGGGAGGCGAAGATGACGCGGGAGATATCGGGGCGGGCCTTGAAGATCAGGGCATCGGTCATGGTCTGCCGGGTTTCGTCGGAGAATGACATTTCGGCGGGCGGCTTGTCGTAGGTGGCGTTCCAGAGGGTCATGCCGCTGTCGGTGATGAGGGTTCGGGCGATCATGCCGCCCATGCTGTGACCGATGACCACCATTTTTTTGTGGTCCGGGTAGCGGGCCTTGATGGCGTCCATTTGTTTGCGGAGCAAGGCGGCGCTGTACGGGTACGGGTAGCCGGACGGGTAGCTGAAGAACCAGACTTGGTAGTTGGCGCGGATGTCGGGGTCGGCGCGCAGGGATTCGATCATGGGAGCCCAGGTGGCCTGCGAGTCGCCCAGGCCGTGGATGCACAGGATGGGAACTTTCTTCGGATCGTACGGTTGAAGGCGAGCCAGCCGGGCGCCGGTGGCGAATTCTTCGGGTTTGAAGAGGCCGCCCAGTTCCTTGCGGCGCGGTTTCAGTTCGGCCAAGGCCAACGCGATGGAAGCGGTGAAGTCGGCGGCCAGAGGATAGATCTGGTCACCGAGGCGGACGGTTTCCACGGCCAGCGGATCATGCAAGGAGGCGATGGCATGGGTTCCGGTGACATCGACCAATCCGGTCATGCCATAATAGACGTGCCTGCCTTGGGAGAAGGCATCGAGTTGAGTTGCATCGACTTTGCTGGTGGCGACCAGCGGAGCGCCGAGACCGTCTTTGCCTGAGTTCCCAACCACCAGCCGGCCTTTGAATTCGTACCGATCGGTTGGGCGCAGGGTATAGAGGGAAGGGTTGCGCTCCGGACGGGGGTCGGTTTTGAGCGAGAACAGCCACGCCCGGTCGGCTCCGGGGCATGAGATGGGTGCCTTCCACGGTTCCAGGCCGGATTCATGGAGGGTGTCGAAGATGCGGGCGACGGCAAAACTGTAATCGGCGCGAGCCTGAGCGTCGGCGGGATTCTTTTTCAGGGAGGCCTGAGCAGCGGCTACGGCGTCGAGGTACCGACCGATCTGGGCTTGGGGTTGGGCCGAAGGATCCTTCAGGGCATTATTCAGCAACTGGCCGGCGGGGGTGGCCGACACGTGCTGAGGTCGATTTTCGCGGACGGTTGAGTATGGGGTGGCGCAGTTGGTGAGAGCCAGGGTCAGGATGAGGAGGACGAGGCTAAGACGGTTGATGATAGACATGCATTAATGGGTTTTGGGGTAGATGGACTTCCAGGCGTTTTTCATGCTGACGATTGTCCAACCGCGTTTTGGTCCTTCGTCGAGCCCGCGGTCGAGCTTGCCGATGGGGGAAGTGCGATCGTAGGCAAACTCGCGATCCGCGTCGTCATGGTGGACGAGCAATCCAAAACGCGAGCCGGGGCCGGTGGTCGTCCATTCCAGCATTTGGAAATCACCGTCGGAGACGATGAATGTCTTGAAGCTGTTGGCCCGGAGGTAAGCGAGCAGTTCCAGCATGGGCTGGTAGACCATCTGAGTGTAAAGAAGGCCGGTCTTCGGGTGTTTGGCCGTGGAGATCCATCGGATGACGATGGATTCGAACTCCTCGGTGGTAGTCCCCGCGTGGGTGGCCATGGCCATCTCCAGCAGGGCATGCTCTCCTCCCGCCAGAGCTCCCTGTACGTCGCCACGCAGCACGGAGGCGAATGGCTCCTGATCCTTCCATTCGGGATGCCGCGGGGCGAGCACCCTGATGCGGTCGAAGACGAAGAGGGCCTGGAAATACACAGGCTGTTCGGACCAGAGTGTGCCGTCGTTGTCGAAGACGGCGATGCGGTCAGCGGGCGGCACGAAATCCGGCGATCCCTCGCGGGTCGTCTTCTCGACGAACGAGACGATGGCCTGTTTGGCAGCGGTGTCGTTCCAGGAGGGGAGGGAGTCGGCTACCGCGGCCAGGGACCAAGCCAGCAGGAGGACGATGAATTTGACTGGAGTAGGCATAGGGAACAGTGAGAGGACATGTCGGTCCGGGGCCGGACTCCATTCCAGGACGAGTCACTTTCCTCCTATCGCTGATTCAATTTGTTTTTGGACTTTTTCGAGATTGAAGGAGCCCGGGGTCTGGCTGGGTGGGAATTCCTTCAGAGTCATGAGGAATTTCCCGGCGAGTTGCTGCATGGGCGCGAGGACGAAGACTCGGTCGAGGAACCAGTCGTTGTAGGTATTGGAGTTATGCTGGGCTCGTTCGAAAGGATCGCGGCGCAGATTGAACAAGAGAGGTACACGCAGCTCGGTAAATGGCTCGCGCCAGACGCCGAATGCCACGCCGCGATTCTCGAGGAAGACGGCTTTCCACGCCTCATAGCGCATGGCAACGATCTGGCCGTCGTCATTCACGTAGACAAACTCCTTGCGCGGGGAGTCTTGGGACTTGCCGCTGAGATAGTCGAGTTGATTGTACCCATCGATGTAGTTCTTGTACTGGCGTCCATTGAGCTCGGCGCCGGCGGCCAGCTTGGCCTTGATATCCGGGGCGCCGGCCACGGCCGCGAACGTGGGCAGCCAATCTTCATGCGAGACGATGCCATTGCGTGTTTCGCCGGCGGGCAGTTTCCCAGGCCAGCGGATGAAACAGGGTACGCGGTAAGCGCCCTCCCAGTTCGAGTTTTTTTCGCTGCGGAAGGGCATGGTTCCCGCGTCTGGCCACGTGTTGTAGTGGGGGCCATTGTCGGTTGAGTATTGAACGATGGTATTGTTGGTGATGCCGAGTTCGTCGAGGAGCTTCAGCAGTACGCCAACGTGGCCATCGTGTTCGATCATGCCGTCCGTGTACTCGTCGTTGCCCTTGTGGCGGTTCTCCGGTTTGACATGGGTGCGGAAGTGCATGCGGGTTCCGTTCCACCAGCAAAAGAACGGCTGGCCAGCCTTGTGTTGACGCGTGATAAATTCCTTCGCGGCGGCTAGAGTTTCCTCGTCGATGGTTTCCATCCGTTTTCTGGTCAACGGTCCGGTGTTTTCTATAGTCTGGCCGCCCCGGCCGTCCCCTTTGGTGCGAAGGACGCCACGGGGACCGAACGTTTCTCTGAACGTCTTTCCACTGGCGAGTTTCATGTCGCCCGGGTAGTCCTCGTTTTCTGGCTCCTCTTCGGCATTCAAGTGGTAAAGGTTCCCGAGGAACTCATCGAAACCGTGCATGGTGGGCAGGTGGTCGTCCAGATCTCCTTGGTGGTTCTTTCCGAATTGGCCGGTGGCGTAGCCTTGAGCCTTGAGCACCGTAGCCATGGTGACATCGGACTTCTGCCAGCCTTCCTTGGCGCCCGGCAGTCCCACTTTGGTCATGCCGGTGCGCACCGGCACGGATCCATTGATGAAGGCCGCGCGGCCGGCCGTGCAGCTTTGCTGGCCATAATAGTCGGTGAACGAAACGCCTTCCCGCGCGATCCGGTCGATGTTTGGCGTCTGATAGCCCATCATGCCGCGGCTGTTATGGCTGATGTTCCAGGTGCCGATGTCGTCGCCCCAGATGACAAGGATGTTGGGTTTTTTTTCTTGCGCGACGCTGGGGGCGGCTAGGCCGAAAGTGGCGGCGAGGAGAAGCAGGATGCTGGGCGGTTTCATGAGGGTGGTCGTTGGACGGACCGGGAGGACGCGGTGGGTGGAAATGGGGTTGCGATGGGCGGGAGGCGGGCGTGATCGGCGAGAGAGCGGCGGGAGTGTGGATTTTGATCGGACGAGGGCAGATGAATTAAAGTGATGGGTTGCATAGCCTGTCGTTATCGGGAATTGTCGTATGGGTTTCGTGGGTGCCTGAGGCACTCCCCCGTGCCGAACCGGGATCCCCCCTCATGAACTTTTCCCTGCAACAACTGCGTCATTTCGTGGCGGTGGCGGAGGCCGGCACGCTGGGCAAAGCGGCACGGTTGGTTCATGTAAGCCAGCCGGCCTTGACGAAGAGCATTCACAAATTGGAAGCGGGGGTGGGGCTGAGGCTTTTTGACCGCGCTGGAGCGATGGCCTTGACGGCGGTGGGGCGTGAATTCCTGGCGCGCGCCCGCCGGTTGTTGGAGGAGTCTGGGGAATTGGAGCGGGTGGTGGGTCGTCTGATCCGGGCTGATCGGGGCCAGGTGGTGGTAGGGTGTGGACCGATGATACCCGAGGCCTACGTGGCGCCGGCGGTGTCCGACTTGATGCGCCGCGGCGAATCGCCGGGGGTGACGATCGAAATCGGTGCGTACACGAGTTTCGCCGATCAGTTGCGAGCCGGGCGTCTGGATTTTTTCGTGGCCAATGTCCGAATGATCAAAGAGGAACCGGACATGGAGATCACGGCCTTCCCCGAAGAACCGGCGGTCTGGTTTGCCCGGCCGGGCCACCCGCTCAGCCGCCGGAACCAGATACCGGCGGCGGCGTTTTTCAGTTTTCCCATGGTGGGACCGGCGCTGCCGGTCTGGGTCGATTCGTGGTTTCAATCGCATACCGGCGCGCCCCCGGATCGCCCGTTTCGCTTTGCGGTGACCTGCTCCCACTATCCCACGCTGAAATCCATCGTGGCCGACACTGATTGCGTGAGCGGGGCCATCCCCTCGATTCTGAGCGCAGACTTTGAAACGGGCTCACTGGTGCCACTGGACGTCGACCTCCCGCCCCTCGTGATGCAATCCGGCGTGGTGACACTGCGGAATCGATCGCTCTCCCCTGCCGCACGTGCCCTGGTCGACAGCATCCAGCACAACGTGGCGCTGCGAGTCGCCGCCTTGGGCTGGACCCAAGCCGGAAGCGCGGCGGCTCAACCAGCGGCCACCCGCGAGCTGAAACCTCGCGAGCGGGGGATGGGCAGGCGGCCGCCGGCCGCGTGAGCCGCCAGCCCGAGATGGATTCGGGACTCACGAATGAGGCCCTGCTCGCTGGGGCGCACGCCGAAGTGCCACAGCCGGGCCACTCAAGCACCTTGAATAAGAAAACCTTGCAACCTTTGAGTACAGGCTTCAGCGGGCGATTGAGGCTGAAGGTGGGACGAGACCTCACAGGCTCGTAGGCGGTGGAAGTTTGGTGAAAAAAACCCGTTTTTCGTCTTCTCAAGCAGTGCCCCAAGCCAGGACAGGCGATGAGCAATGACGCGGAAATCGCGAATTCTCCGGGCGTAAATCACGCGACCATCTCTCGAGAAGCGGAGTCAATTTCCCGATGGTACGCATTCACCGCCTACGAGCCCGGGAGGTCGCGTCCCACCTCAATGCCACCTCGTCTCATTCGCTTGCAGCGTCGTTCCGCTAACAACAAAGAATCTGTAATGTACAAACTCCAGGCACAGGCCGGAGGCCTGCGTTCGGGGGACGCGATTTCTCCGAAGAGCTAACGGCCCGGGACTGGAATAGGACATTTCAGGCGTCGCCCTTCCACCTGGGCCTGGCGCGTGTGCTGGCGAGGCAGAGAGGGACTTCGACGAGGAAAGAGAGGGCGATGACGGCGAGGAATTCTGGGCGATTCAGGGTGGTGGCCAGGGCGGCGGCGAGGCCGGCGTTGCGGACGGGGGCGATCAGGCAACTCAGCCCATTCAGGGTGACGGAAAGCGGGACCGAACCGCAGCCGATGAGGGCTTAATAATTCACGATGTCACAGACCGGGCATGCCGCCAGAAGGAGCAGGGCGGCGGCGGCCAAGGCCACGGGGGCAGGATCAGCCAATGGGCGACCAACGTGCCCGCCACCAGCCCGGGCCGCCGCTGCCAGACAGCGAGATCCTTGGCGTCGACCGCCAGGCCAACCGCCAGCATCATCACCCAAGTGACGATGACGATAGCGATGTTGAAGGGGTCCACGAGGAGGCAGGAGGCAAGTCAGGGGACGGGATTGGAAGCGCGGGAGTGAGTCACTTTGGTGATACGGGCACCGCGGGGAAGGCGCGGAGCAATTGTCCATTCTCCGGGTCATGGCAACGGATTTGGCCGTCGCCTCCGGTGATGGCGATCCAATTTTCCACCGGGTGGAACGCGAGGGCATAGACGGGCGAGCCATGAGATGGGATGGACGCTCGGCGGCTGCCGGAATCCGTGGCAAAGACGCGCACCTCGCCACTGAGGCCGCCGCCGGCGAGTCGTGAGCCGTCTGCGCTGAAGGCCACGGCATGCAGCGGCGTGCCCATGGACTCGAATTCACGTACCGCGCTCTCCTCCTTGTCATCGCCTTCCTTGAGTCTTCCACCGCGAGGGGCCATGCGGTGGAGCCGGACCCTGCCCTCCGCTCCGGCAAATGCGATCATATCCTCCCTCGGATGCCGGGCCAGCGCGAAGACCGGATCCCGGGGGCGGGCGACCTCGTCGATCAGGTGCCCGCTGACCACGTCAATCAGCTTCACCCCCTTGTCGCGGCTCACGGAAACCAGTCGGTTTCCGTCGCGGGTAAACGCCGTGCCTAAAACCCAATCCAGATGGTTGTCGCACTCCATGACGGGTGCACCGGTCGCCGCGTCGAAAGCGCGGACCCGCTTATCCGAGCCGCCGGCCGCCAGACGGAGGCCGTCGTCGGACCACGAGATGCCGTAGAGCGCATCGGATCCGGCGCGGATCGTGCGGATCGGGGTGCCCGATTCTACGTCCCACACCTGGCATTCACCGAATTCCGAGGGCGCCCCGCCACTGGCCGCCAGGAATTTCCCGTCGCTCGAGAACGCCAGTGATTCCAGGCGCGGCGAGTCACCCGACCACCGGCCGGCGATGGTGCCGTCGGCGAGCCGATGGACGACAATTTCATGGTGGCCGGCGGCGGCGAGCCGTGTGCCGTCGGGCGAAATCGCGATCGCCGGCACCGCGGGAAGCGCGTGGTAGACCGGCGGTGCGGTCGGACGACGTGTGCCCAATCCCCCGGGTGGTGAGTCGTCGATGGCCCCATCGACCACCCATCGGGAAACGAGCGCGACCTCATCCGTGGTCAGCGGCTCGCCCTCGGGCGGCATCTCCGGATCGTCCCCGCTGATGGCGGCGAGCAGCGGGCTGTCGGCAGGCGCGTCGGAGCGGATGAGCGGCCCGTTGTCGCCGCCCTTGATCAGCGAGGCCATTGATGTGAGATCGAGGCCCCCCTTGAGTTTCGAAGGACGATGGCACGATACGCAGTTCGCCTTCAGCACCGGCCAGACATCGCGGGCAAAACTGACCTGGTCTTCACCGGTGGCGACCGGGGCGACGGCCAGCGACCAACCCGCCAGGGTGATGAGGGCGTGTCGAATCATGGGAGTGCGACCACCTCCAGCAGATATGCATGCCATTCGCTGCCGGTATCATGAGCGTCCTGGACCACGCAATAGACCGGCCCGTCGACCGCCGGAGTGACCTCAAGTGCCGCATCGCAGTTGTCGACGCTGATGTCGTCATGCGCCGCGAGCAGGCGCCCATTTCCATCATGGACCGACAGGAACGGGTCGAGCAACGACGCGGCGGCACGCGCGGTGACCGTGATCCGGAGCCGTTTCCCGGCGACGGCCTCCACGGCATACACATCGACTTCGCGCTGACCGCCGATGACACCGGGAACCACTTGGCCTAAGCCGATCCAGGGCGCGTTTTGAAATCCCGTGCCCGGATCGACGGCGGCCAAGGCGGTCGGCGCGCGGACGGTCAGCACGACCGGGGCCGCCGACTGCTCGCCCGCCGCCACCACCAGCGACAGCGGGCCGGCCGGTGCGTCGGCCGGAAGCGTGAGTTCGACCACGATTTCGCTGTCGCCCGCCACCGACGCCTCGACACCCGCCGGGGTGGTCGCGTCCTTTTTCTCCTTGATCGCGAGGCTTGTCGATCGGCCCGCACTCTCGAGGCGGACGGCGGTGGCGTCCTTGAGCCGGAACCCGCGCAGGCGCACCGTGCCTCTAAACCCCTGAGCCACCGCTATCGGTGCCAGTGCCGTCACCCGCGGCGCCGGTGGCGGCGGGTCCGCAGCCCCCCCGAACGGTCCAAGCAAAAGCGACAGCGCCGCCATCGACACGGCGCGCCGGGCGGGAACTTTTTTCGCTATCATGGAAATGACCGTCATGGGTCAGCCGAACAACTCCCCGATCGGCGCGCCCTCGGCGAGGATAGCAACCGGCCGGCCTTCGGGAGTGATGATTTCCTTGGCGGGGTCGATGCCCAGGGCGTCATAGATCGTCCATGCCACGTCGGCCGGGCGGACCGGCCGATCCGTGACAAAGGCCCCATTTTTGTCGGTGGAGCCGAGCACCAATCCGCGGCGGACGCCGGCGCCGGCGAAGATCAGGCTGCCCGCGCGTCCCCAGTGGTCGCGCCCGCCCTTGTCGTTCACCTTCGGGGTGCGACCGAACTCGCCGAAACACGCCACCAGGGTTTCGGCCAGCAGGCCGCGCTCATCGAGCTCGCGGATCAGGGCGGCCAACCCCTGGTCGAACTCCGGAAGCTTGGCATCCAGCCCTTGGAAGATCTTCTCGTGATGGTCCCAGCCCCCGTAGTTCACGGTGACGAAGCGCACGCCATTTTCGACGAGCCGGCGCGCCATCAGGCAGCTTTGGCCGAACTCGTTGCGGCCGTAGGCGTCCCGGGTAGCCGCCGACTCGCGATCAATGCCGAACGCCTCTTGCGCCTTGGGCGAAAGGATCATCTCCGCGGCCTTGCGGCCGAATTCATCGTAGGTCGCCAATGGGTCGCTCCCGCGCACCCGCGCCCCCAGTTGGTCGATGGCCTCCAGCAGTGACCGTCGCCGCTCCAGAACGGACGGCCGCACCTCGGGTCCCACGCTCAAGTCGCGCACCTTGAACGACGCGTCATTCGGATTGCCGCACTTGAACGATTCGTATCGACCGCCCAACCAAGCGCTTTTCCCGAGCTCCCAGGTGAACGACGGATTGCGCGGCACCGCGACATACGGCGGCACCACCCCGGTGAAACCGGTCTCATGGGCCACGACCGCCCCGATCGCCGGGTGGTCGCCGAAGGGGGTGCCAAGGCGACCGCTCAGCACCCAGTTGGTCGCGGTCTCGTGGTGGTCGTTTTCATGAGTTCCTGACCGGACGAGTGCGACGCGGTCCATGATCGACGCCATGCGCGGGAGCAACTCGCCGATGTGCAGTCCCGGTACCCCGGTCGGAATGCCCTTGTACTTGCCGCGGATTTCCTCCATCGCGTCGGGCTTGAGGTCGAAGCTGTCGTGATGCGAGATTCCCCCGCCGAGAAAGACCAGGATGACCGATCGGGCGCGCGCGGGCGCGGCACCGGCGGCGGCTCGCGCCTTCTCCGCGGCCAGCAGCGCGGGGAGGGACAACCCGAGCGGGGCCAGCGTGCCGAGGCGGAGGAAGTCGCGCCGTGACCGGCCCGAGCAGAGTCGGGATCGGCGAGTGCCGGGTTGGATCGTCAGCATGGCGGAATCAGTGGTTGAAAGTGAATTCCTTGGAGTTGAGCAGGGCCCAGAACAGGTCGCGAAAGACGGCGTCGCGGGCGTCCGTCGCCAGATGACCGCGCACCAACTGACGCTCGTCCGCCGACGGCCGGCGCGCCAAGGTCGACAGATAGAGCGCCTCGATGACCGCGTCGTCGTCCGGAGTGGCCAGCAGGCGGGTCAGTCGGCCGGCGGGATGGGCCAGCTTGTGCGGCAGTTCGTCGCCATTGCGCAGGTTCAGCAACTGGGGCAGCGACACATCGCCCCGGCGTTCGCAGGCGCAGGCGGTCACGCGGTCGGATCGGCCGAACAGCGTGAGAAAGTACGACGCCACCCCCGGCTCAGGCAACTGCACCGCCCGCAGCCCCAGGGGATACCCATGGAACGAGTCAGGCACCCCGGTGGCCGAAGCCATCGCGTCAAGCAACACCTCAGCCGGCAGCCGGCGCGCGTAATAGTGCGAATAAAATCGCGAATCGCCCTGGTTTTCCGGCCGCGTGGCCGAACTGAGCTGGTAGGCGCGCGACGTGAGGATCAGCCGCATCAGGTGCCGCAGGTCAAACCCATGACCGCGAAATTCCGCCGTCAGCAAGTCCCACAGCGGACCGTTCGATGGCGGGTTGCTCGCCCGCAGGTCGTCGACCGGTTCGACCAACCCCACGGCAAAAAAGTGTTTCCAGATGCGGTTGGCCATGGCTCCGGCAAACTCCGGGCTGGCCACCACCCAGTCCGCCAGCACCGAGCGTGGATCGACATCGGGTGAAAACTCCAGCGCCGACCGGTCGAGCGGTCGGGCGATGACCGCGCGGTTGGTGCGCGGCTGGATAACTTGGGGCGGACGGGCCCGCACCTCGGAGAGGCGCTTCTCCTCGTCGAGCAGATCGCGCCGGCGCGCCTCGAGTTCATCCGACGGCTTGCCCGTGGCCTCGGCGTCGCGCAACCGGGTGACGGCCTCCTCGACGCGGCGGCGCTGGTCCTTTTCCTCGCGCGTCTCGACCACGAGCCGGGTGCCGCCCTGCTGCGGGTGGACGCGATCGAGCCCGGTGCGCGCGAAGAACGCGGCAAAATGGTAGAAATCGTCCTGGGTGAACCGTTCCAGTGGGTGGTTGTGACAGCGGGCACAGCCGATGCGGGTGCCGAGAAACGACTGGGCCACCGCGTCGGGCAGCTCGGACTTTTCGACCTCGCGGTGCTCCCCGATCAACGTGATAAAGTAGCCGATGTCCGGCCGTTCCCGCACGTCGCCGCGCGTCGTCAGCAGCGCGCGCGCCATGCGGTCCCAGCCGGTCCCGGCGGCCAGTTGCCCGTGCAGCCAGGCATGAAAGGCGCGCACTCCTTTCACGCCGCGCACGTCGTGGTCGCGTTCCCTTCGGTTTTGCAGGACGTCGGCCAGCTGCAGCGTCCAGTAGTCGACCCATTCCGGCCGGTTCAGCAGCTGGTCGGTGAGCGCGGCGCGCTTGTCCGGCGAGGGATCTGCCAAAAATGCCTCGATCTCGCCCGCGGTCGGCGGCAGCCCGATGGTGTCCAAAAACGCCCGTCGCACGAAGGTCGCATCCCCGCAGTCATCGGATGGGGGCAAGCGAAGCCGCTCCAGCTTTGCAAAGATCGGGCCGTCGATCGGACTGCGTCCGCCGGTAAACACCGCCGGCGCCACCTCATGGGGGAAGGGAATGGTCAGCCGCACCACCTGCACCAAATTCAGGAAATGCACCCGCACCGAGGTCTCGCCCGGCGCGCGAGCGGTGACCACACCCTCGGGCGTCACCCGGGCCACGGCTTCGTCGTTGGAAAAAAACTGCGCCAGCCATGTGACATCGGCCGTCGCTCCGTCCGCGTCCCGCTCCTGGACCTGGAGCGTGCGCCGTTCACCCGGTTGGAGCGTGGCCTCACCGGGCGTGACCTCAAGGGCGACGGGCATTGGCTCATCAGCGATCGGGCCTGGGGCGCGCCCGCCGATCCAGTCGACCAGAACCCGCCATGGCCGCGATCCCCGGCGAAAACGCGTGCCCCCATCATGAACCACTCCGCCCGTCGGCTTTTCCACCAGCAGGCTCCGGTCGGGAAAGGCCAGGTTCAGGCGCCGCCCGTTCACCTCCTGCGTGATCCATTCATGATCCCACTCGGGGGCATACCCGCGCAAGCTGAGCCGGAATCCATTTTGTCCGGACAATTTCCCATGACACGCGCCCGTGTTGCACCCGTGTTTGGTCAGGACCGGCAAAACCTGCCGCTGAAACGACGGCACTCGCTCCGGCACCTCCTCTCCCATAGCCAGTCCGACCGCCGCCAGCAGGGCCAACAGCAGGCAGTTCGGTTGCCCATGGCACGCGGCGGAAATCAATCGCATCGACTCGAGGGTTGTTCGGCCAGTGAGCCGCTTGGCAGCGTGCCAGCCCGCTGCCCGCTCAGCAAAACCTTTTTCCCCCGGCACCCCATGCCGCCGCTCTAGGCAATTGCCCGACCCTGCCGGACTCCGGTCAGTCCCTCAACGGTTTCACGGCGTGAAGGATTAATTCGATGCCGAGCGAGAGCTGGAGGACGCCGAAAACGGAACCCAGGACTTTCAGAGTGGTCGGGCCACGGACGCGGAGTATTCGGTCAGCGAAGGTCATGGCCAGCCACTCGAGCAGCATCAGGCCGACGGCGAGGCCGACGATTTGGAGGAGGAAAGTCGTTTGACTGAAATGCGGCGCGAAGAGAATGATCACGCCAACGGCGTAGGGCGGGACCAGCGTCGGAAAGGCCAGAGGGGCGATGGCGAGGTCGCGTTCGCCGTCGGGGGAGGAGGCCGGGGGTGTGGTGCCGAGGATGGCCTGCAACGAGGTGCTCGTTATCTGGTAGGCACTCCCAAGTTCCAATTGCGCGATGTTGAGGCCCTCCTGTTGGAAAAGGAAGGCCGGAGCGAGGTCCAGAGCGGGTTGGAGGCCCGCCTCATCGCCCATCCTGACGGCAAGCCGAGGCCGCCTTTCGAACTGCCAAGAGTGACCTCAAATTGCGCCCCATCTACCATCAGAAAACCGAACGGGTCGAAGCGCACATCCTCGTCCGCTTTCTGACCTTGGCTCAATGGCGCGTGCTCGAACAATGGATGCGCGGCAAAGGCCTGGGGACCTGTGCCCGCAAACTCGTCGCCGAAATCAGCAAGCACCATCAAGAGCATGGACGTGGTCCTCCCCGTCAAACGGGGGGAAACCCGCGCCGAATTGACCATCCGAACCGTCGCTCGCCCAGAAAAACGCGTCGCCGAACTGCTCGTCCAGCTCGGTCTCCAGTTGCCCAATCGCAATCGCGTCCTCCAAACCCTCGCGCCATGGCGGGAGATGATCAACCCCAGAATGGCAGCGGTGGAAAGGAGGAGTGGACTCACTGGCGCGGGCATAGCAGAATGGAATGGCCGGAAGGAGCAGGGGAACGGGAGGGGGCGAATAATTGAGCCAGCTGGGGTCGTCCGAAACGGGAACGCCGGCCGGCTTACCACTTCACCTCGAAGCCGACGAGCGGACCGTGGGTCACGGTGTCGAGCGAGAATCCGCCGTCGGTGTAGTCGATGCCGAGGCCGCGGTATCCGGCGGCGAGGCTGAAGTGGTTGTTGACGCGATATCCGAGCCCGAGGAACGCCTGCCAGACGAGGTCTGAACTGGCGCCAAAGCCGCCGATGTCGGCGTTGTAGCGGAAGAAGAAATTCTCCGTGAGGTCGCCCTGACCGCGAATGCCAATGATGGGGTCGACCCAGTCGGTGTCGCTCGTGTCGTTGATTTCACCGCCGCGGGAGAGACGTCCGGTGAGTTCCGCTTCGAGGATGGTGAAGCGCGCGCCGGCGAAGAGATCCATGTGATACCGATCGGTCTCGACGAGGCGGTAGGCGAGGAATGGAGAGACGAGCCACTGTTTTTGTTCAAAGCGAAAGCTGTCGAAGAGCCGGCCGCCCGCTCCGATGTCCTCGGAGGTTTTGCCGTAGACGAGGTCGACGCCGAGCGACCAGCGGTCGTAACCGGCCTCGACCACGCCCATGACCGCCATGTCGAGGTTGTCCAGGGTATCTTCCATGCTGATATCGATCGGGGCGGAAAGCCTTCCGATGGCGATATCGCCGTCGATGGCAGTGACCCAGCCGTAGGGGGCGACGCGGAACCACCAACCGCCTTCGGCTGGGGCGGGGGCGACTGGCGGAGGGGAGGCCGGAGCCTCGGAGGTGCCAGCGTGGGCCGAAGTGGCGAGAGCGATCAGCGTGATGCAAGTGAGGGTTTTCATAGGGGGACTTGGAAAGGGCGATTTTGATGAATTTTTTTGAAATGTCCAGAACCACTCATGGTCTCTTGAGGTGGCATGAGACTGGATTAGGGGGCGGCGCTGCGGCGCTGGCGGTTGGCGGGGCCGGCGAGCGCGATCAAGCTCCGCTCACCGGTGACGAAGTCCTTTACTTCGTCGGCCGAATGAAATTACGGTGACTGCCGCCGTTCGAGCGCGGGGGGCATCCAAGTTTTCGAGAGGACGTCGGGCTTCGGGAGGTAGAGGCGGAGCAGGCAGTGAAACGGACCGTTTGGGGCCGGCAGCCAATTGGCTTCGAGTGACTTGCCGGGT
Source organism: Verrucomicrobiales bacterium (assembly GCA_046155625.1). Classification (GTDB taxonomy): domain Bacteria; phylum Verrucomicrobiota; class Verrucomicrobiia; order Verrucomicrobiales; family V1-33; genus CAJBME01. Next base: position 36,856 of record JBJXFS010000313.1, read on the forward strand.
GATTTCTTTTGAATGTGAATGGTGAGGGAGCCATCATCCCCGAGGGTCAGAGCATCCTTCATGGTTGAGTTGATGACATGGCGTTGCAGCGCATTGGGTACCAGGAGGTGGGTATTGGCATCGTAGACGGTGACCGACCAAAACGCCTCGCAGGGCGGCCACTGGTCTTTTTCGAAGCGGAGGGTGTAGCGGTGGGACGAGGCATCGAACGGGCGCCCGTCCCGGTCGGTGAAATAGGCGATGTAAAAGACTTCCTGGCTGGAGTTGCCATGGAGACCGACCTTGGCGCCGATCGCGCGCTTGACGATGTCGCCGTTGAAGAAGTCGCGTGATCCGAAGCATTCGGCGGCCGTGAGTTCGCCGCGTTGGATGCGTTTCATGACTTCAGGAAAATTCTTGCTCCAGACGTCAGCGATGCCGGTTGTCACGGACTGGCGCACGGCCGGGGACCATGCCGAGGGGTCGAAGGCGAGCCCCGGGCCGATGCCCAGGCGCGCGAAGCGGGCCATGAGCTCGGAATCGGACGGATGTTTTCCGGTGTACTGGAGCAAAAAGTTGACATAGGGAAAGAGGCGAAGGCCGTCGGTCATGTCCTTCCGGGGCGGCGGCCAGGCCGGTGGCGGTTCCGCGGCGACGACTGGTTGACCGAGCAAGGTGGAGAGCGGGCGCAGGCGATAACCGGCCTGGATTTCCTGGATGCGATCGAAATCCTTTGGCCCCAGGAACTGGGTACGGATAAAAAGGCCGGCAAATTGAGTTTCGGATCGAATAACCTCCCGCACATCGGCAGGCTTCTCGCCTTGCCAGTTGGGTCCGGCGATCAGGAAATCGCCGCCCTCATTCCCGGTGGTGCGCGTGCCGAAGTACCCAAAGTTGAACGTGAATAGATCGACCAGCTGAGCCGAGTAATAGCGTTCTTTTTCGATGGCCGGAAGGGTGAGGACTATCGGTTCAGCCCGCAGATCGAGCCAGGCGGAGGAGAGCGCGGCGTCGGCGTTGGGCCAGACGTTTTGCCGGGCTTGCGGCGTCGCCGGTTTTGGTTCATGGGCCCACTGGTTGAATGGGGCTCGGAACAGTGGACCCGGGGCGACGGCCTGACGATGCATGGCCTCGTAATTTTCCACCATGGGAAAGCCGTACACGTACGCCTCGCGGCCAATGGTGCGGGCCTCTTCGGCCGAAATGGCTTGTGCGGAGAGCGGGGCGACGGCCAGGCCACAGCCCAGGACGCAGGAAAGGAGGAGAGGTTGGTGGATCATGACGGTGTTGAGCAAGATACTGATAATTCCACGGGGTTGATTCCTCTTTGCCGAAGGCTCAGCGGCTCCGGGGCTTTGGGGTTTTGGGCTTTGAACTGCGGTGTGCAAGGAGTCGGACAAGTTCCTTGGGCAGGGGAGAGGAGAGGTGGATCTCCTTGCCGGTGACTGGATGCGTGAATCGCAGGGAGACGGCGTGCAAGCCGAGTCGCCGTGCCGGGTTGGTGGTGGCGCCGTATTTTTCATCCCCGATGATCGGATGGCCGGCTTGGGCGAGGTGGACGCGGATTTGGTGACGCCGGCCGGTGGCGAGGGTCAATTCGACGAGGGTGCGTAGGGCCGTGCGTTGGAGGACGCGAAAGTGGGTGATGGCATGGCGGGTCGTCGGGCCGCTTCTGGAGGCGGTGTGGACTTTGTAGGGGTTGGACTCGTCCAGGTCTGATTCCCAAGTGCCGGCGTCCGGTGCGAGGCGGCCCTCGCAAATGGCTTCATATCGCTTTTCGAATGTGTCCCATTGTGATTGCAAAGCGCGCTTGGCTTCCAGCGTGCGCGCGACCACCATCAATCCTGAGGTTTCGCGGTCCAGGCGATGGACGATGTAAACGCGTTGGCGCCCCTGATGGTGCGCCCGCTGGTAATGCTCGCTGAGGAGCGCATAAGCGGTCTTTTCGGTCTCGGCGGCTGTGGCCATGCTGAGCAGTCCTGCCGGTTTTTCGACGACGACGACCGACGAGTCCTCGAACAGGATGTTCAGACCGCCGGGCAACTGAGTCTTGGGGGCGGAGTGGGTGCCGTCACCCACGGTGACCCTGTCCCCGGCAGCCAACGGGTGGTCGAATTGCGTGACCGGTCGTCCATTCACCGAGACGGCTTGATGCTTGAGCCATTGCTTCAGCCGCGTGCGCTTGACCTCGGGCCAGTTGGCGCAGAGATACTCGAGCAGGGCGGCCGGCTCATGGACTCGTTTTTCCATCGGAAGTCGATTATTCCTCCTGTCCGCTTTTGGCAGCGAGCGACGTCACGACGGAATAATCCTCTAGCGTTGTCGTGTCCCCGCTGATTGTGCCGCCGGCGCAAATCTCCTTGAGCAATCGACGCATGATTTTTCCGGATCGTGTCTTCGGCAGTGCGGCGGTGAATCGGATGTCGTCCGGGCGGGCAATCGCGCCGATCTCGCGGGCGACATGTGACTTCAGGGCGCTAGCCAGTTCGGGGCACGCGTGCTGACCGGATTTGAGCGTGACGAAAGCGACAGGCGCCTGGCCTTTGAGGTCGTCCGGGCGTCCGACGACCGCGGCTTCGGCGACGGCGGAGTGCGACACCAGAGCGCTTTCGATTTCCGCCGTTCCCAGCCGATGCCCCGAGACATTGAGCACGTCGTCCAGCCGCCCGACGATCCAGAAATAGCCGTCCTTGTCGCGTCGGGCGCCGTCACCCGTCAGATACCATCCCTGTTTCTTGAACGCGCTCCAGTAGACGTCCGCGTAACGCTTCTTGTCGCCCCACAGGCCGCGAAGCATCGACGGCCAGGGGTGCCGGATGACGAGGCGGCCGCCCTGGTTCGGCCCGACCTCGACGCCTGTTTCATCAACAATGGCGGCATCGATTCCGAAAAAGGGAAGGGTCGCCGTGCCGGGGCGAAGCGGGGTGGCGCCGGGAAGCGGGGTTATCAAAATGGCTCCGGTTTCCGTCTGCCACCACGTGTCGACAATCGGGCAGCGCCCACCGCCGATCCGGGTGTGATACCACATCCAGGCCTCGGGATTGATCGGTTCGCCCACGGATCCAAGCAGGCGCAGCGAGGAAAGGTCGTGCCGGGAAATGTGTTCGTCCCCCCATTTGATAAAGGCGCGGATGGCGGTCGGGGCGGTGTAAAGGATGGTGACGCGGTGTTTTTCAACGATTTCCCAAAATCGGCCGAAGTGCGGCGTGTCGGGTGCGCCCTCGTACATCAGAAGAGTGGCGCCGTTGGCCAGGGGGCCGTAAACGATGTAACTGTGACCGGTGATCCAGCCGACATCCGCGGTGCACCAATAGATGTCATCATCGCGCAGATCGAAGACATATTTCGAAGTCACGTAGGTCCCGGTCAGGTAACCGCCGGTGGTGTGCAGGATGCCTTTTGGTTTGCCGGTGGATCCCGAGGTGTAAAGGATGAAGAGCGGGTGTTCGGAATCGAAGGCGCGGGCCGGCGCGTCCGCCTTCTGCCCGGCGATGGCCTCGTGCCACCAGATGTCGCGACCGACGGTCATGTGGACTTCCTGGTTGGTGCGCTTGAGCACGATCACTCGCTTGACCGGGTTGGGCGCGGCGGCGAGGGCGGCATCTACGTTGTTCTTGAGTTCGACAATTTTACCCCGCCGCCAACCGCCGTCGGCCGTGAGCACGAAGGTGGCACCGGAATCGGCGATGCGGTCGGCGATGGCGGTCGCGGAGAATCCCCCGAAGATAACGCTGTGCACGGCACCGAGCCGCGCGCAGGCCAGCATGGCGATGGCAGCCTCGGGCACCATGGGCATATAAATGATGACGCGGTCCTTGGCTCGGACTCCCTGACTGGCGAGCATGTTCGCGGTCCGGCACACTTCGCGGTGCAGTTGGGCGTAGGTCAGGGTGCGGGTATCGCCGGGCTCGCCTTCAAATATGATGGCCGCCTTGTTTTTGCGCTGCGGGTTCGCCGCATGGCGATCAACGCAGTTCTCGGCGACGTTCAGATGGCCGCCGATAAACCACTTGGCATTCGGCGCCCGCCACTCGAGGCCCTTGGTCCACTTCTTACGCCACGTCAGTTCGCGCGCCTCGCGCTCCCAGAATTTCACGGGGTTTTTGATCGACTCGGCGTAGAGTTGCCGGTAGGCCGCCATCGACGGAATGCGGGCGTTTTTCGCGAAGGCAGGGGACGGCTTGAGGAGGCGCTTTTCCACGAGGGTTGATTCGATGTTCTGGGACATGACGGCACAGAGTGTGCGGCGGTCGCCGACGAACGCCAGAGGCAAAATCGCTTTGGGACAATCCGCATGACAAGGGTGGACCGCCGTGCTAGGACCGCCGCCATGAAGATCGTGCTCGCTTATTCGGGAGGCCTGGACACGTCCGTTCTCCTCTCATGGATCAAGGACACCTACCAGGCCGAAGTCATCGCCTTTTGCGCCGACATCGGCCAGGAGGAGGAACTCAAGGGCTTGGACAAAAAAGCCCGCAAAACCGGCGCCTCCAAGATCTACATCGACGACATGGCCGAGGAATTTGCCCGTGATTTCATCTTCCCGATGATTCAGGCCGGTGCCATCTACGAGGGCCAGTATTTTCTGGGCACCAGCATTGCCCGGCCGCTCATCGCGAAACGCATGGTTGAGATCGCGCGGGCGGAAAAGGCCCAGGCCATCGCCCACGGCGCCACGGGAAAAGGGAATGACCAAGTGCGGTTCGAGCTCACCGCCGCCGCCCTCGCCCCCGATCTTCAAATCATAGCTCCCTGGCGCGACGAGCGGTTTCGCGCGCAGTTTCCCGGGCGGCAGGAGATGATCGACTACTGCGCCGCGCGAAAAATCCCCGTCCAGGCCAGCGCCAAAAAGCCTTATTCGATGGATCGCAACCTGCTGCATATCAGTTATGAAGCGGGTATTTTGGAAGATCCGTGGTACGATTCCTACGACCTCAAGAACCGCGATTATTTCACCACCCTGTCCGTCCTGCCCGAGGACGCGCCGGACAAGCCGGAGCACGTCGAATTGGAGTTCGAGCAGGGGATCTGCGTGGCCGTCAGCGGCAAGCGGATGAATCCGCTGGGCGTGATGCGGGTGCTGAACAAGCTGGGTGGCCGCCACGGGGTGGGTCGGGTGGACATGGTGGAAAACCGCTTTGTCGGCATGAAGTCCCGCGGCGTCTATGAAACCCCCGGCGGCGCAATCCTGATTTTTGCCCACCGGCAGATCGAGTCGCTGACCATGGACCGCGAAGTGATGCACTTGCGCGACTCGCTCATCCCCAAATACGCCCAGCTCGTTTACAACGGGTTTTGGTATGCCCCGGAGCGACTCGCCCTGCAGGCGCTGGTCGCGGAAAGCCAACGCCATGTGAGCGGGGCGGTGCGGGTCAAGCTGTATAAGGGGGGGATTTACGTGACTGGCCGCAAATCGAGCCACAGCCTGTACAATCCGCACATCGCTACCATGGAGGCCGATCCCACCAAGGCCTACAATCAGGACGACGCCACCGGGTTCATCCGGCTCAATGGCCTCCGGCTGCGCGTCGGCGCCCAAGTCAATGGCGCGAAATCAATGACGAAAACCGCCAACCAAAAATGACCGTCGAATTTCAGTGCAGCACGGGCTGCTTAGAGAGGCGGGTTGCGGGGCGGCGGAATTTTGCACGGTTGTAAGGCAGTGTTTCACTGGGAGTGACGGGCATTGGGTGAATGCCCGTGCATGGATTCGTGTCCTGGCGTATTGAGATGAGAAATGCGCAAACTCCAATTGGCGGCCTCAGTCGGCCACTCGCACTCCCGGCCGTCACCCGATTTTATTCGCGCTATTCTTGCCGGAGCGAAGATTCGCCGTGGGGTAGTGGCCACCGAAGCGAAATTCTCTTGCGTGCGGGGTGGGGGAGGGGCGTGAATGGCGGGCGACTTCGCGTCTGATCTCATGATACTGTCCAAATTGATACCGGTGTTGTTGTTGGCGGTGGCTGGGGTGGCCGCCGTGGGGAGCGGGGTGAGGCCGAAGGGGAAAGCGGCGCCAGCGGGCGCTGAGGATGGGGGAGGGGCGGTGCGGGCGGTGGTGGCGGCGGGTCCGGCGGGCGGGGTATTTCGGGCGGGAGCGCATCAGGTGGACATTGGACCGCCTGCGTTTCCGGTGCGGGTGAACGGGGGGTTTACCGAGCGATCGGGCGACAGGGTGGTGGATGCGCTGTGGGCGAAGGCGCTGGCGCTCGACGATGGGACGACTCGTCTGGCGATCTGCGTGGTTGACACCTGCATGATGGATCGCGCTCTTATCGATGACGCAAAGGCGGAGGCGGCGCGCCTGACCGGACTGCCGACGGATCGGATGCTGGTTTCGGCGACGCATACGCATTCGGCGCCGTCGGCGATGGGGTGTCTGGGCAGTCGGGCCGATCCCGGGTATGTGGCCTATTTACCGGGCAAGATCGCCGAGGCCATTGCCGGTGCGGTCGGGAAACTGGAGCCGGCGAAGATCGGGTGGGGTGTGGTGGATGCCTGGGATCACACGTTCAATCGCCGGTGGATCCGCCGGCCGGACCGGATGCTCAATGACCCGTTTGGTCAGCCGACGGTCCGAGCGATGATGCACCCGGGTCATCAGAGCGCGGATGTGACAGGGCCATCGGGGCCGGTCGATCCGGCTCTTTCCCTCATGGCGGTGCAATCGCGGGACGGGAAGCCGTTGGCCGTGCTGGCGAATTATTCGATGCATTATATAGGCTCGGACCTGTTGTCGTCCGATTACTTCGGGCGCTTTGCCGGGCATCTGGCGTCGAAGCTGGGGGCGGATGCCGCGTTTGTCGGGATGATGTCGCAGGGGACGAGCGGCGATCTGTGGGCGGGAGACTATGGGGCGCCGGCGCGACCGCTGCCTTACGACACCTACGCGCAAGGGATGGCGGAGATGGCGGCGGGGGTGATGCGCCGATTGGAATGGCGGGAATCGGTGCCGCTGCGCATGGCCGAGCGAACGCTGGCGCTTCAATACCGTGTCCCCGACGCGGAGCGACTGGCTTGGGCGCGCCAAGTGGTGGCCGGGATCGGCGACCGGTTGCCTCAATCCCAACCGGAGATTTACGCTGCTGAGGCCATCCACCTTCACGACCGCCAGCGGACGGAACTCAAGCTGCAGGCGGTGAAAATTGGCGACCTCGGGCTGACGGCATTGCCCAATGAAGTGGTCGCCATCACCGGGCTGAAACTCAAAGCGCGCAGTCCATTTCCGATCACCATGAACATTGAGCTGGCCAACGGGGCCGAGGGCTACATCCCCCCTCCTGAACAACACCGACTCGGTGGCTATATCACGTGGCCAGCCCGTACGGCGGGGCTCGAGGAGGAGGCGGAACCGAGGATCGTCGAGACGGTGCTCGGACTGCTCGAGGAAGTGTCTGGCCAGCCGCGGCGATCCATCGTGGTCGAAAATGGTCCGTATGCGGAGGCGGTGCTGGCCTCCGATCCGGTGGCCTATTGGCGGCTCGACGACATCACGTGGCCGGTGGCCCGCGATGCGAGGCCGGAGGCCCGCCACGCCACGATGGAGCCTGGGGTCGCGGTGTATCTGCCGGGGGCCGGCAGCGGCACTGGCATTTCTCCAAATGCCGCGCTGACGGCGTCGCGATTTTCGGGGGCGCAGATCAATCGCGCGGTGCACATGGCGGGCGGTCGCTTGCGCGCTCCCGTGGAGTTGGGCGACCAGTTTTCGGTCGAAATGTGGATTTGGAATGGCTTGCCGGCGGAGGCTCGGGCCGTGACCGGCTACCTGTTTTCCCGGGGTCCCGACGAGGATCGGCTTGCCCGAGGCGAGCATCTCGGGATCGGTGGCACGCATCGTGCCGACATCACGGGGCGGCTTTTTGTGTTCAGCGGGAATGAGCGGGACCATGTGGTGGCCGGACGCACCGTGCTGGCCCCCAAGGCGTGGCACCATGTGGTTTTCGTGCGCGAGGGCCGCCGCGTCCGCGTCCACCTCGATGGCCGGGGCGAGCCGGAGATCGACGCCGAGTTTGATCACACGCTGCCCGGGGGATCGCCGGTCGTGTATGTCGGCGGTCGCACGGATGGATTGTTCAGCTTTGAGGGCAAACTGGATGAGGTCGCGGTCTACGCCAAGGCGCTCGGCGCGGCGGAAATCGAGGCCCACTATCGCGCGTCCGGCGTGGCGCCGCCCGTGACGGCCGTCGTGGCGGTTCCCGATGTCGTCCCGCCTCTTGACCCGAAGCAGTCACTCGCGAAGCTTCATGTGGCCGACGGCTATGGCGTGGAGTTGGTCGCCGCGGAACCACTGACCGTCGATCCCGTGGCCATCGACTGGGATGCCGCGGGCCGGCTGTGGGTGGCGGAAATGGCAGATTACCCGCTGGGTCTGGACGGCAAGGGTGAGCCGGGCGGCCGGATCCGCGTCCTTGAGGACATCAACGGCGATGGCCGGTACGACACGTCGAGGCTGTTTGCCGAGGGGTTAAATTTCCCGACCGGGCTGTTGACGTGGCGTGGCGGTGTCCTGGTCACGGTGGCGCCGGACATCGTGTTCCTTCGCGATGCCGATGGCGACGGCCGCGCCGACACGCGAGAGGTGGTGATCAGCGGGCTCCTGGAAGGCAATCAACAGCTCCGGGCCAACGGCCTGCGCTGGGGGCTGGACAATTGGGTCTACTGCGCAGCCGGCGGCCACCACGGCGAGTACGGCGTGGGGAACAAATTGCGCTCGGTGCGCGCCGGCCTTGAGGTGGCGGTCGGCAGCCGCGACTTTCGATTTCGTCCGGACACGGGTGAGCTGGAGGCGGAGAGCGGTCCTTCTCAATTCGGCCGGAATCGCGACGATTGGGGCCGATGGTTCGGCACGCAGAATTCGCGGCCGCTGTGGCATTATGTGCTGGCCGACCGTTACCTGCGGCGCAACCCGCACTCGCCGGCGCCCGATCCGACGCGGCAGGTCGTCGTTCCGCTGAATCCGAAGGTGTGGCCGGTCAGCCCGCAGGAAAAGCGATACCATTCGTTCGAGCAGGGCGGCCATTTCACCTCGGCGTGTGACGGGATGATTTACCGCGACTCCGTGTTGTTTCCAGCGGACGAAATGCACGCTTTCACGTGCGAGCCGTTCCACAATGTGGTGCAGCGAAACATCCTCGTGGATGAGGGCGTGAGTTTTTCGTTTCGGCGCGCCGAGGGGGAGGAGCGTCGCGATTTCCTGGCCAGCGAGGACCGGTGGTTTCGACCGGTGATGACGCGCACCGGCCCGGATGGCGCGCTCTGGATCGTCGACATGTACCGGTACATGATCGAGCACCCTGATTGGCTGCCGCCCGAGGGCAGGGCCGAGCTGCTGCCCCACTACCGGTTGGGTGACGATCGAGGGCGGATCTACCGCGTCTTTCGAAGCGGGGCGACGTTGAGCGGCCCGTCCCGGCTTGACGAATTAGACCCGCGCCAACTCGTGTCCGCGCTCGACACTTCCAACGGCTGGCAGCGCGACAAGGTGCACCAAATGCTGCTCTGGCGAGGCGGTCACGACATGGCCGGCCCGCTTCACGAGCTGGTCAAAATGAGCGGCAATCCCCGAGTTCGTGTGCAGGCGCTTTGTGTTCTCGAAGGCCTCGGGGTGCTGACGCCTTCCACGGTCCTCGCCGCGTTGGGCGACCCTCATCCGGGAGTGCGTGAGAACGCCCTCCGGCTGGCCGAGCCGCGAGGCAATCCGGACGTAGTGGCGGGGGCGACAACGCTCGTCGGCGATGCCAGCGCAAAGGTGCGCCTGCAATTGGCGCTTGCGCTGGGCGAGTGGACTTCTCCTGAGGCCGGCGCGGCACTCGGGCGGCTGGCTGTCGCGGATGCCGCGGAACCATTCATCGTCGCCGCGGTACTCAGCTCGGCCACCGCCCATTGCCGCGCGGTCGCGGAGGCGGTGGTGGAGGCGGGGGGGAGAGCCTATGCGACATTTTCCCGGTCGTTGGCCGGGCTGGCACTCGCGTTGAATGACCGCGAAGCGCTGGCCTCCCTCATGGCAACGGCCGTTGTTCCCGATGCCGAGGCAAGCTTCAAGGAAGACCAATTCACGATGGTGGGCGATCTGCTGCAGTTGGTGGCGCGGCCTGGTCAATCGTGGGAGGCGTTGGCGAAAGGCGATGACTCGCTGGCTCAGCGCCTGAAAGCGATCCCCGCGATCGTGGAGGCCGCGCGCCGCGTCGCGTCCGATGAGTCGGCGCCCGTGTCACGACGGGTGGCCGCGGCCTCGCTCCTCACCCGCTGGCCCAACGATCGCGAAATCACGTTGCAGACGCTGGCCGATTGGCTCGCCCCGCGCCATCCATCGGAGCTTCAGCACGCTGGCATCCAGTCGCTGGCGACCACCGGCGATGCCTCCGTACCCCAGCGGCTACTGGCCGGATGGTCGAGCCATTCACCCGCCGTGCGCGAAGTGGTGGTCGACGCCCTGCTCACGCGCGAAGAATGGTGCCTCGTCCTGCTGGCCGACAGCTTGGGTGGCGGCCCGCTCGCCCTCGACGCTGCCCGCCAGTCGCGGCTGTTGCAAAATCGGTCGGCCGCCGTGCGCGACGCCGCCGCAAAACGATTGGCTCCAACCGCGGCGCGGGCCGACGTACTGGCTCGCTTCCAACCGGCATTGTCCCTTGCCGGAGACACGGTTCGCGGGCGCGCCGTGTATGAGCGACTGTGCGCGAGCTGCCACAAGCAGGGGGATGTCGGTCAGGATGTCGGTCCGAATTTGCAGTCGGTCGCCAGCCACCCGCCGGAGAAACTGCTGACCAACATCCTGGCACCCAATGCGGATGTGCAGCCCGGGTATTTTGCGTACGTGTGCCGCCTGACCGATGGCGCGGAGATCTATGGGCTGCTTGCCGCGGAAACTGGCAACAGCTTGACATTCAAGCTTTCCGACGGCACGTCGCGCACGGTGCTCCGCCGGGAAATCGCCGCGCTGCAAAGCACCTCGCTCTCGCTCATGCCCGAGGGATTGGAAGCCGGCCTGAGCCTTCAGGAGATGGCCGACTTGATTGGATTTCTTAAGGAGGGAAGCGTCGGGGTCACGGCGCGGGAGGCCGCGGCCGACGATGGTGCACTGCGTGTTGGCGCGGCCGCGGTGAATCTGCGGGCCGACGCCAGCATGCCGCTCGCCGGGTATTTAGAGGCCCGATTCACCGACGAGCAGGAGGGCGAGTTGCGCGCCACGGCGGTGGTTGTCGAGCAGACGGGAGGCACCGCCGTGGCCCTCGTGTCCTGCGACGTTCTGTGGGTCACCCGTGAGATCACTGATCCGGCCTTGGCGGAGATCGAGCGAACCACGGGACTGCGTCCCGACAATGTGCTAATCAACGCGACCCACACGCATCATGCACCGGGCACGGCGCCGGCCCACGCGTTCGGTTGGTCGGAGGCTTTTGCCCGCGAGGTGCGCCGCGGCATTGTCCGCGCCGTGCAGACGGCCTACGCCCGGCGCGCCCCGGCCCGCTTCTGGTTCAAGGTGGGCGAAGAACGTACCGTGGGCGCCAACAGCCGGCTACGATTGCCTGACTACAACATCTCATGGCTGAATCCAATGGCCGAGGCCGGTTGGCGCGTCGAACCAACCGGTCCGTTCGACCCCGAGTTGCCCGTACTCGACTTTCGCGACCCGCGTGGCCGTTCGATCGCCGTTCTTTACAACCACTCGACCCACACCATCGGCACCCGATCCGGGCGCGACGTGCGATCGCCCAGCTTTTACGGGCTCGCCGCCCAGGAGATGGAATCGACCCTGGGCGCGGTAGTCGGTTTCATCGAAGGCGCCTCGGGCTCGACGCACAATATTCGAGGCGTTCCCGTCGCCGTGGCCGTCGATCGGATGATAGCGGCGGTTTCAGCGACTCGGGCGGCCGCGGAGCCCGTTCCCGTGGCAAAGATCGTCGCCGCGCGCGAACCATTCCATTTCGTAGTCCGGTCGTTCGACGAGAGGGCCGAGGACGCTCACATCCTCAGATATGTCCAGGCTCATGCCCCGCAAAATGGAGACCGCATTCGGGAAATCTTTGCCGACCAGCGCCGCGTGCTCGATCAGCATCAAGGCACCCGTCGCACCACCTGGATTCAAGTCATCCGGCTGGGTGATGTGGCCATCGTCGGAGTGCCTGCCGAATTCTTTACCAGCCTCGGGCTCGGAATAAAAAAGCGCTCGCCCTTTCGCCATACCCTGATCGCCGAACTGTCCAACGACTGGATTGGCTATCTCCCGGATGCCGCTGGCTACAAGCTCGGCGGTTACCAGACGTGGACCGGACTCCATAGCTACGCCGAACCGGGTACTGGCGAACGACTCGTCCAAGAGGCGCTGCGGTTACTTCATGCCGCGGCGCGGTGATTGTTCACTCGACGGATTTTTTCACTGGATGGTGGCAGCACAACGCCAGGAGCGGCTGGCTTTGGCCGCCGTAGAAACGAACGGGCTTGGACTTTGCTTGCGATCTGTCGGAGGCCAATGCCGGAGTCCGAATGGCGGCGGCAGCCCGCCGCTCCAACTGACGGTTTCCGGTTGGTGTACCGGATTTATCCGGAGCGCGAAGAGAATGGATTTGCGTCACACTAAGATCTCATGAATCACCTCGCCGTGGACGTCGGTGAGGCGGCGGTCGATGCCACCGTGGCGAAAGGTGAGTTGGGTATGGTCGATGCCGAGGAGGTGGAGAATGGTGGCGTGAAAGTCGTAGCAGGTGGTGACATTTTCCTGGGCCTTCCATGACCACTCATCGCTTTGGCCGTGGGCGATGCCGGGCTTGATGCCGGCACCGGCGAACCACGAGACGAACGTGCCGCCATTGTGGTCGCGGCCGACACTGCCTTGGCTGAAGGGCATGCGACCGAATTCGGTGGTCCAAATGAGGAGCGTGTCGTCGAGCAGGCCGCGTGCTTTCAGATCGACCAGCAGGGCGGCGGTCGCCTGGTCGGTGGCCTTGGCGATGAATCCGAGTTCATTGGCGATGTCACTATGGTTGTCCCAATTGGCGCCCCCGCCTCCCAAACCGCCCCAGACTTGAACGAAGCGGACGCCGCGCTCGATCATGCGGCGTGCGGTGAGGCAATTGCGGGCGAAGCCGGTACTGTCCGGCTGGTCGATGCCGTAAAGTTTTTTGGTCGCTTCGGATTCGCCGCTGAGGTCGAGCAAGTCGGGTGCGCTGAGTTGGAGGCGGGCGGCCAGTTCGTAGCTGTCGATGCGTGCTTGGAGCCGTGAGTCGCCGGGGTGGGCGGCGGCATGGGCTTGATTCATTTGCCGGAGGATGGCCAATCCGTCGGCGCGGCTGGCTGGGGTGGCGTACCGCGCGTGGGGTGGCGGTTGGAGGTGGGAGATCGGGGTGGGGGCGGCGGATCGGATGACGAGGCCTTGATGGTTGGCGGGGAGGAAGCCGGAGGTGAAGGCATTGCGGCCGTTGTACGGCAGGCCACGGGCATCGGGCAGGGCGACGAAGGCCGGCACATTGTCGCACAGTTGTCCCAAGCCGTAGGACATCCAGGCACCCAGGCAGGGGAATCCAGGCAGGGCAAACCCTGTGTTCTGAAGGTAGGCGGCGGGGCCGTGGACGTTCGATTTCGAACTCATGGCCATCAGGAAGGCGAGGTCATCGACCACGCGGGCCGTGTGGGGTAGGGCGCTGGTGACCCAGCGTCCGCACTGGCCGTGTTGAGCCCATTCGAATGGGCTTTTCATGACGGCGCCGGGCACGCTGACGCTGGCCTCGACGCGCTGTCCGCTTCCCGGGTCGAAGGGTTGGCCGTGGTGGGTGATGAGATGCGGTTTGTAATCGAATAGGTCGCATTGGCTGGCGCCGCCATTCATGAACAACTGAATCACTTGGCGGGCCTTGGCCGGATGATGCAGTCCGCCCCTCAGTGATGGGTGGAGAGTCGCTCCGGCCAAATTTTCCGAGCGACCCAGGAGTGAGGCCAGGGCAATTCCTCCTAGCCCAGTCACCGTGTGATCGAGAAAGTCGCGGCGGGTGAATGCGGAAGTGGCCATGCTTAGTCCAGGTAAACGAATTCCGATGTATTGACCAGGGTATGGCACGCATTGGCCAGGCCGTAATGGCGGACGTAGAGCGTGAAGGCATCGATTTCCTCCGGTCGAGGCTCCCGCAGGAGGAGAAGCCGGAAGGCGCGCTGAATCAGATTGGGAAGGCGGGCTGGATCATCGGGGTGGGTGATGGGGAACTCGTTTTCGAGGCGTGCCGCCACGTGCTCGCACTGGCGGATGAGAAAGGCGTCGTTGAGCATGGCGAACGCCTGGACGGGTGTGGTGGTACTGCCGCGAACCGGAGTGGCGGCGCTTCCATCCGGGCAGTCAAGGGCGTCCATGAAGGGATCGGGCACGGTGCGAAACACGAAGCGGTAAATCGATCGCCGTCGATTCTCCGGCGCGTCGGGCGAGAAGTTTTCGTAGTCGAGAAAGGCCGGATTCCCGCCAGGATTAAATGTGGCGTCGCCGCGACTGACGAATTGCACGACCGCTGGGCCGCCCATGGTCAGGTCGAGCTGGCCGCTCGACTGCAGAAGTGCATCGCGGATTTGTTCGCCGGTGAGGCGTTGGCGGTTCATGCGCCACAGGAGTCGGTTGCCCGGGTCTCGCTCGGCGGCGGGGGGAGAGTGGGTGACACTCTGGCGGTAGGTGGCGCTGTTGAGGATGAGCCGGTGCAGTGCTTTCATCGATCCGCGAGCGTCATCGCGAAACCACGCCGCCAGCCAGTCGAGCAAGGCCGGGTGGCTGGGTGGATCGCCCTTCGCCCCAAAGTCATTGGGGGTGGCGCAGAGGCCGCGACCGAAGTGATGGTGCCAGACACGGTTGACGATGCTGCGCCACGTCAATGAGTTGCGCTCGTCGGTGAGCCACCGCGCCAGGGCGGCGCGGCGGTGGGACTCTTCGCCCGAATCGGGAATCGATAATGTCGCAGGTAGTCCCGGCAGGCAGCTCAGCGCGCCCGGTTCCACGGCTTCGCGTGGATTCAGCAATTCGCCGCGGGCCAGCACGTGAATGGGGCGGGGCGTGAGTGAGGGCTTAAAATTACCTTCGGGCACAAAGTCGCGGGTCACCGCGTAAACGAGCCGCGGCGCGGGCAGGGCGGCCAACGCGCGCGAGTTCAGAAGTCCCAGCACTGCCAGTGCCAGATCCCGGCGCTGGGATTCGGTCCGTTCCGCGGCGGGGATTTTCAGCAGGGCAGTGACCTCAGGGGGCGGGGGAACGACGCCGGTGCGGCTCACGTCCTCAAAGCTGGCCGAAAGTCGGAACCGGCCAATCGCATGACCCGGAGCCGCCCCGTGATGCTCGAGCAGCAGGGTGAACGTCATGCCTTCCGTGCATGGCATCGCTTGCTTCAACTCGAAGACGGCCTCGTGCGGCGCGCCGTAATGCGGATGAATGCCCCAATGGGTGTCGGATTTCCCATCGATCGCCTGCGCCGCGGTCATGCCCGGGCCCTCATTCTGATCGGCGGTGGCGCGGCCAAAGACCAGGGCGGTCGCCTGGGCCCGCGAACCCGCGGGAGCCGCAAAGGCCCGGAATTCCGTCAGATGAAAATGGCCATTGTCAAATCGACCGGGGCCGCGATGCGGGAGCCGGTCGTCTGGCAGTGTCTCCAGGCGCAGTGCGTGGAGTGCGCCGACGGGCAACTGCGCGGTCACGATGTATGTCTCTTTGTCCGGCCGAGGTCCGTCGGCAAACCAGGATCCATCCGGCTGCCGGGCGAGGGTGGCACCGCCGGTCGACACCATGCTTGTCACGATGAGCTGTTGCCAGGCGTCGTCCCGGCGGGCCATGGCCTGCTCGAAATCCCGGATTTTTTCGGCCGTCGCCGGCTCGTTGAGGGCGGCCAGAAGCGCGGGTGATTGCACGGCCATGGCATGTTTGCGAGCGAGAAGGGCCTGACGTTTGGCATGGATGGCCGGATCGGGGTCGTACGGCCGGTCCGCACGATCCACACCGGCAAAAACCGCCTGCAGTTGATAATACTCCCGCTGGGAAATGGGGTCGAACTTGTGATCGTGACAACGAGCGCACTGGACGGTAAGGCTTTGAAACGTTCCCATGACCGCGGTCACCAACCCATCGCGATCCACGACCCGGCCCATTTGGTGGTCCACGGTGTCATCGCGCACGGTCGATAGGAGCGTGTGGTCCCACGGCCCGGCCGCCAAGAATCCGAGAGCCACCGTCCCCTGTGGATCGTCCTGAAAAAGAACGTCTCCCGCCACCTGCTCCTGTACGAATCGTACGTACGGCTTGTCGTCATTGAATGACTGGATGACATAGTCGCGATACGGCCAGGCATGGGGCCGGGCATAATCATGATCATTTCCATGCGTGTCGGCATACCCGGCCGAGTCCAGCCAATGCCGCGCCCAGTGCTCGCCATACCGCGGACTGGCTAGAAGCCGGTCAACCAGCGCTTCCACCGCCCGCGGATTCGGGTCGGAAACGAAATCCTCCACCTCCTCGAGGGTTGGCGGTAGTCCCGTCAGATCAAAATAAATCCTCCGGATCAACGTGCGCCGGTCGGCCGGCGGCGCGGGCGTCAGACCATGCGCGGCCAATTCTGCCTGAACAAACGTATCGATTGGAGAAACCGCGGCCGCCGCCGCCACTGGCGGATCAACCGGCCTCAAGGGTTCGGTCGCCCACCACCGCGTGTCGACACAACCCGCCCCAGCCTCCGCCATCAGAGACGGAGAGCGAAACATCATCATGAGAGTGCTGGCAATGAGCCAAGGCTTCATGTCTTTCCTTCACACTACTGGCGCCCATTTCGATTGTCGAGGGGGCGAATGGTCGGCGCGAGATCGATGGATACAGGAGTATTTCCAACGGGACAGGGCGGAGGATCTCCTGATGAAAGGGAAACACCTACTGGGATGGTTTACTCGGGGGGGGATTGGATCTTTCCGCTGATCGCATTATGCTTTCCCCTGCGCCCAGTATTTCGAGAATTGGAAACCTCGCAGTGCCTCAGACGCGCTGGCCGCCTACGAGCCCTGGAGGTCTCGTCCCACCTCAAACCATGTCCGGTCCCAAACCTGGGGGCATTCATGGTCCACCCGCAGTGCCTCTCCGACCCAGCGCTCGCTTGAACATGGCTGATGATTCAGACGTCCTCGGCCGCGTGTTCGGCGGCGGCCATGCGGGCGATCGTCTCGTGGAGCAGTGCGAGGTAGGCCTCGGCGCTGAGCGCTTCCTCTTCGGGGCGGCCGCGCACGGCGTACAACCACCCAACTTCGTAGGGGTCGCTTTTGACGAGGCAGGCGTCGGCGGACAGGGCGGGGTTCAAGCCCGCAAAGGAGCCATGCATGACGGAGAAGACGCTGGCCGCCGCCTTAAATCCTTCCACCGCGCCGATTTCCTGGCCCGGTTCGACCGGGGCACCGAGAGGGACGGTGAACTGGGCTTCGACCAATTCGCCAAGCATCCGTGTGGCGAACTTGGTGAACCCGACACGCCAGACGGCGGGATCATCGGGGCTGGGCGCCATCCAATAATGCGACCGCGAGTAGTGGTAGCTGGCGGGGAAGCGGGCGGAGAACCGGGCGTGTTTGAAGCGGAGAAATTCCATGGTGGCAGGTGGCGTTGAAGAAAGCATAGATGAGAAAGGATGGCTGAGAATTTCCATGATGCGGAAGCGCGATTTGGCGGCATCGCGCGGTTGTACGGAGCCGCGGCGCTCCCGCGGCTGGCCGCGGCGCATATTGCCGTGATCGGGGTCGGTGGCGTGGGGTCGTGGACGGTCGAGGCGCTGGCCCGGTCGGGTGTCGGCCGGCTCACGCTGGTCGATTTGGACGACGTCTGCCTGACCAACATCAATCGACAATTGCCCGCGCTCGAGCACACGGTAGGGCGGCCGAAAATCGAGGTGTTGGCCGAGCGCGTCGGCCAGATCAACCCAGCCTGCCGCGTCGAGAGGTGCGCGGAATTTTTCACTGCGCACAATGCCGACCGCTTGCTGGAGCCGAAGTTTGACTACGTCATTGACGCGGTCGACCGGATGTCGATCAAGGCGTTAATCGTGGCGAGTTGCCAGGCACGCGGTTATCCCGTCGTGACGTGTGGCTCGGCTGGCGGGCGCCGGGATCCGGGGCAGGTGCGCGTCGATGACTTGGGCCGGGCCGGGCACGATGAATTGCTGCGGCAGGTGCGGCGGCGATTGCGTCGCGCTCACGGGTATGCGCGCGGCGAGAACCAGATTTTCGGCGTGCCGGCGGTCTTTTCGCCGGAGTCACCGGTTTATCCGCAGGCGGACGGGACGTGTGGGCCGGGCCGGCCGGAAGACGGCGGGGCCGGGCTGCGGCTCGACTGTGCGGGCGGCTACGGGGCGGCGAGTTTTGTCACTGGGGTGTTCGGATTTATGGCGGCGGCAGTGGTGGTTGGGCATCTGCAGGGTTGACAGGGGGACGCGATTTTCGGTATGAGGCGTGGAATCAACGGTCGGTCCGCGGCCGGTGCCATCCTCGACCCCAAAAATTGCCATGCGAATATCCCCTGTGTCGCTGTGTGCTCTCTGCTTTGTGGCATCCATCGCGTTACCAATGCCGTCGCTCGACGCGCGGATTGTTGACGATTTCCAGGATGGCCAAAAGTTGGGTTGGACTGATTTCACCTTTCAGGCGGGCTTTGGCATTGCCTCCGAGACCGGAGGTCAATTCCGGATCGAACAACCGCCCGCGGGCACGTCCATTTTCTCGGCCAGCCGGCGGACCTCCGAGCTGCTCGAACTAAAGGAAGGTCGAACGCTCGAATTGCGGATCGATTTGGTGGAGGGAGGTGGGAAGGATTCCTTCGCGGTCCTGGCGTTTCTTCCGGAGGCGAGTGACACGAGTACGCTGGGAGGCTACGGGCTGGCGAAGTCGACCACGGATTTTTTGCTGACCAAGGGGATTAACAAATATTTCTATAATGAACACCCGGCGGAAGCGGTGAAAAACGAGAATGTCTCGCTTGTTCTCACGCTGCGGGCCCAAAACGGCGCCGTGCATATTCGCGGCCGCGTTTTGGACAAGGATGCAGGCGACGCGGTGATTTTTGAGCAGACCGCGGTCGATACGGCCGCCGCCGACGTGATGGCCGACGGCACGGACTCTCCCCCCGCCCCGTTTCTCGCCAAAGGGCATTTCGCGCTTTACCTCTACCAGGATTTTGACATCGGCGAGCCCGAGGATCCTTATAAGGTTGTCTTCGACAATGCCGAGGTCTTCGAGACGGATCGCGTGGTGCTGGACAACTTTGACGACAACACGAAGACGGGGTGGACGGACTTCAATTTCCAGACCGGCTTGGGCGTGCCGGTGGAAACCTCGGGTCAATTCCGGTTCGAGCAACCGCCGGCCGGTCGACCGTTTTTTTCGGCGAGCCGACGCATGGCCGATCCCCTCGATCTTCGCGAAGGTGAGCGCCTGCAACTCGAAGTGGACCTGATCGAAGGCGGGGGCGCGGACTCGTTTCCCGTCCTCGCCTTCATTCCAAAAGAGAACGACACCAGCTCGCTCGCCGGTTACGGCCTGGCCAAGTCGACGACCGACCTGCTGATTTCCAAGGGCATCAATCGGTATTTTTTTAACGAACATCTCGAACCCGCCATCCAGCAGGACAACATTAGGATGGGACTGATTCTGACCGCCCGCCAAGGGAGGGTGGAGATCGAGGCCGAGATTCACGATTTGAATCCGGGAGGCGGGCTCGTTTATCGGCAGACGGCGGTCGACACCTCGGCGGCGGATGTCATGGCGGATGGATCGGATGAGCCGGCGGCTCCATTTGTCGCGGAAGGGCACTACGCGTTGTATTTGTACCAGGATTATTCAATGTCCAATCCCGAGGATCCTTACAAAGCCTATTTCGACAACGCGGTGGTGCACACCGTGCCCGCGGCCCCAAATGCCGCGCCGGTCATCACTGATGTGACACCAGGTTCTTTCGCCAATTTCCTGCCCGCCACCACTGCGATCGGCTTCGTCGTCACCGATGACCAGGCGATCGACGCGTCAAAGATTTCTGTGACGGTCAATGGGACCGTCCACACTACAGCGAACGGGTTGGTCCTGGCTGGTACGGGAACCACCCGCTCGGGTACGCTCAGTGGCGTGCTCGCCGCCAACGGGAACTACTCCGTCGTCATCACCGCCTCGGATGCGGCCACCGCGAGTGCGACCACGAATCTGTTCTTCGACACTTTCGCCGCCGATACACTGGTCGTGGAGGCGGAGGACTACAATTTTGATGGTGGCGGGTTCATTAATTCTCCCGTGCCCATCGTCGAGGGCACCGGCCCCGAGCCCAATGCCTATGGCGGTCAATTCGGGTTTTCCGAAGTCGATTACTTTGAGACTCGGGGGGCGCCCAATGGGACGAACACGATGTATCGATTCAGCGATCCCATTCGGATGCAGAGGTCGTTCGACTTGACCCGGCTGAAGTATACCAATGCCGGGGGGGCGGCCGCTGGCATTTACGATTATGAAGTGGGGGATTTCGCTGCGGGGGAATGGATGAATTATACCCGCACTTTTCCCAGTGGATCCTATCAAGTGTTTCTGCGCCAATCGCAGGTGAATCATCCGACATCCGAGTGTGTGCTCGAGCGCGTCACCAGCGATCCGTCGGAGACAAACCAGACGACCACCGCGCTCGGGTCGTTCCTGGGCGTGCCTTCCGGTTTTCTGTCGCGCAATATTCCGCTGACCGACGGCTCGGGCGAAAACCTGATTGTGCTCCGTTTGGACGGCCCGACCACACTGCGGATGCGCCAAGTGACCACCACGCCGGCAGATGCCTCACGGGCGCAGAACTACTTGGCCTTTGTCCGCGTGTCGGACGTCGGGCCGCAGCGCGCGCTCATTTCCAGCTTAAGTCCGGCGCCGGGAACCACTGTGGAAACCGTGCAGCCGGCTATCAGCGTCGAGATCCAAAACCGCGACACGACAGTGGTCCCGGCGAGTGTGGTGCTTCGATTGGGTGGCGCGGCGGTTCCCGCGACTGTTACCGCGACCGCCACGGGAGCCAGCGTGGCCTACACTTATCCCGCGGCCGCGCTGCCACCGGCGGGTTCCCTGCAGGAAGCGCAGGTGAGTTTTCGCGACAATGAGAACAATGAGATTTCCGCTTCGTGGAGCTTTACCGTGACCTACAAGTCACTGAATGCCGATTATCGGTCGACGCAGCCCGGTGGCGTGCGCGGGTTTCAAGTGCGGGTGGTCCAGGCGCCCGCGGGATCCGGACTGGAAAACAGTCTGCAACGCGCGGAAGACCAATTAAGACCGAACTCACCCTACACAGCCGAGGTCGACCATAGTGCCGAGGTGGATCTGATCAATTTCAGCGAGCAGGAAGGCGGTAGTGGTGGCGAGTTCCAGGAGAACCTCGGGGTGCCGGGGATCGATGGCAACAACGGTACCGACGACTTTGTGCTTGAGGTGCGGTGTTGGCTGCAGTTGTCGAAAGGCATTCACCGTTTCGGCGTGATCAGCGATGATGGATTCAAGGTCAACGCCGGGGCGACGCCCGCCGATTTCTCCGGAGCCCCCCTGGACTTCAAAAACGGCGGCCCCGCCAACCAGACAGTGGATTTCGTCGTGCCTGAGACCGGCATCTATCCGTTCCGCTTTCTCTGGTACGAGCGTGGCGGATCCGCCCATGCCGAGTGGTTCTCCGTCGATCTTGCCTCCGGAGTGCGCACCCTCATCAATGATCCGGTCGACAGCCGCGCGGTCGCTGCTTACCGCACGGTTGGGGCGGAAGAGCCGCCCGCCGTGCAAGCCAGTTTGTCGCTGGCTGCGGGCAGTTGGGGGTCCGCCACCGATGCGGTGGTCGATGCCATTGCCCGCACCGTCACGATCCCGATCACAGGCCCGCTGCGCTACGTCCGGCTCGTCAACCCCGCCGTGAACGGCGCGGCGCCAGTAATTCGCGGCGTTTCCATCCAAGGCGGCGCGCTGGTCATCTCATATGACCAGCCTTAGGGGAGGGACCGGGGAGCATGAAGAAATGGCATGCCGGGATGCTGGGGATCGGGGCCGGTTACTTTGTGGCTGGTTATTTCAACGGGCCGCCGTTGCCAGCGTCGGCCGGCCACGTACTGTGCTTTCCATGACGTGGATGTATCTTTCGACGACCGGTGAACCGATGGAGGCGGCGGAGGCCGAATTGTCCGGCTTGGCTCAGCATGGATTGCTGACGCCCTCGACGCTGGTCTGGCATTCCGGGCGCCCCGACTGGGTGCCGGCGGCGGAAGTGAAACCGGAACTCTTTGCGTCCGGCTTTGACCGGACCGCCAACCTGAATCTCGCGCGAGCGGTCATGGAACCGCTGTGGCTGAAACGCGGCTGGGTGTGGGTCATCGCCAGTGGGCTCATGGGGGCTGCCCTGCTGCGAGCGGGGGTCGCGGCGTTGGAAGCGTGGCCGAACGGCGTGAAACTGGCTTGGGTGGCGGTTTCCGTTCTGGTGAGCACGGCGGTCATTGCGGTTCTCATCCGATGGGCGCAACACCTTGGACGCGCTGCCGCCACCAGCGGCTTGCAAGAGGCGCGGGATGCCGCCCGGGCCGGCGGTCGCGTGCTCGTCGTCTGCGGCCTGGTAGGAATCCTCCTCATGCTTCTGGCAGTCTACGATGTCATCAGTCTGGCAGCCCATTGGGTGCTCGACCGCTGAGCCAGTCGCGAACAGCAATGGCACCTGGACCCGCCACCGGCTTTCTCGGGGCAGTCTCGTTGTGCGCCCACGGCACAACCATGACAGGGTTGGATCCCGAGGCGCGGCCGACCCGACAGCCACGGGCCGCCGCCACCCGACTAATGCCGGTTTTTTAACATCACACGCGGTTTGCGGAAGAGTCGAAGTGAGAGAAGGCGAGGGGGAAGAGGATTCTGAGAGGGATGGGGGAGGAGATTAAGATCAATAACGTGGCAGATTTTTGTCGATTTCGGTGGACCATGCATCGATGCCGCCGGCGAGGCTCCAGGCGGAGTAGCCTTTTTGGCGGAGCCAGTGGGTGGCGCGGAGTGAGCGCAGGCCGTGGTGGCAATAGACGACGACTGGGCGGTCGCGGGTGATGAGGGCGGGTGCCGATTCCGCGAACTGGGACAATGGGACGAGGGTGGCGTGAGGGAGGCGGCAGAGGGCCCATTCGTCGGGTTCTCGGCAATCGACGAGCTGAAATTCCGCGGCGGAGTGGGCGAGCCAGGTGGCGGTGGCGGCCGGGGAGATTTCGGAGGAGGCGGGATCGGGCGGGGGAGAAAGGGGCATGGACAGTGGGGTACGGGGCGCCCTACGGTTGGGTGGCGGGAAGGGAGCGGGCATTCCAGGCGGCGAATTCTTTTGGGAAAAGGTATTCTCGGGTCCACCAGAAGTGGGCGCGGGCCATGGACCCCGCGCCGTCAGTGCGGACGAAGTGAGTGCGCACGGCGGCGATGGTGCGATCCCATTCATTGATAAATGCCAGTGTGAGCACTCCGCCGGCATCGCTGCCGACGGGTTCCGCGGCGAGGGAATCGAGGATGTTCTCGAGCGCCACCGGGTTGCCGGTGAGGGAGAATTCGTACCCGGCGAGGGCCAGGGCGATGGCCTTGGTGTGGCCTGGGAATTGTTGGTCGAGGAGCGCCTTGCGGTGTTCGAGCAGGTAGAGGAAGCGCCGGTCATTTTCGGCCCCCGCGCGGTTGATGAGCCACATGAGGCGCCGTGGGTTTTCCCGGGGATGGGCGGCCAAGTGGGCGAGTTCTTTGCGGCTGAAAGGTTCGGTCGGCTTGTAGTCGGTGGGCAGGGCGCGGAAGCGCATGTCCCAATTCACTTTCTCCTGATCAGGATCCCCGTTATCCTGCAGTGAGGCGCATTGGCTGAGGATGATGAGGGCGGCTCCAGCGATGAGGTGACGGAGAGCCATGGGGGGATCGAGCTGGGGCGGGCGGGTTGCTAGGTGGTTTCAACTGACGAGCGACTGGCGCCGTGCTTGTCACGGAGCAGTTTCCGCCGTTGGAGCATCGGCGGGAGGAGATTCCATGGCATCAGGCTCCCGGGCGGCGGGTTCGATGGCCTGGGAGCGTTTTGAATTTGGTTCCGCTCGTTCCTCGGCGGTGAGTTTGACGCCGACCGGTTTGCTGACGCCAAACTCCTCCATGGTGATGCCGTACATGACATCGGCGCGGCGCATGGTCTTCTTGTTGTGGGTCACGATGACGAACTGACTCTTGTCGATGAACTGGTCGAGCATGTTGAGAAATCGTCCGATGTTCGATTCGTCGAGCGGGGCGTCGAGTTCATCGAGCACGCAGAACGGGCTCGGTTTGACCATGTAGATGGAGAAGAGGAGGGCGACGGCGGTCATGGAGCGTTCGCCGCCGGAGAGGAGGGTGATCGTGGTGGGTTTTTTGCCGGGAGGTTTGGCGATGACGTCGATGCCGGACTCCAGTGGGTCGTCGCCGTCGGTGAGGACGAGGTTGGCGTAGGCTTGCGGGCCAAAGAGCTCCTTGAAGGTGCGGCCGAAGTTGAGTCGGATTTGTTCGAAGGTCTCGGCGAACATCCGCTTGGTTTCCACGTTGATCTTCTGGATGATGTTGAGCAGCTCGGCTTTCGACGCGGTGAGATCGCCATGCTCTTTTTCCAGGAACGTGTAGCGTTCCTCGAGTTCCTCATATTCCTGGATGGCGTCGAGGTTGACCGGACCCATGGCGTCAAGGCGCTGACGCAATTCCGTGGCGAACAATTCCACCTCGTCCCACGGAATGACGGGGGCGCCGGGAGCGGGGTCGATGAAGGTGTCGAATTCCGGCCCGGCCGAAACGTCGGGACCGATGGCTTCGGAAGCGGGGTGCGCGAGGCTGTTCGGCTCGCCGGTCGGCGCCTCTGGGGCGGATTCACCGGCCAGGGAGGCGCGGCGTTTTTCCTGAGTGGCGCGGCGGGCTCGGACGGCGGCGAGGGTCAAGCAGAGCGTATGGTAGTCGGCTTCGAAGGCTTCGAGCGAAGTCTGGTAGCGTTCGGACACGGAGGCGACGAGGTTTTCCAGTCGCAGCGAAAGTTGGGTCGCCTTTACTTCCTCGCGGCCGCGTTGTTCACTCCAGGCGGCAAGTTGGCGGCGGGCACCGGTGAGCGAGCGTTCGATTTCGCCGAGCTTTTGGGATAATTCGGCTCGTTGCGCCTGACCGGCGGCGATGGATTCGTCGAGGGCGGTGATTTCGGACTGGCATTCGGCGATGGTGACGTGGAGGGCATCAGTTTCCTCGTGGGCGTTGGCGATGCGCTGCTGGTGGGCGGTGATTTCCGATTCTCGTCGGGTGATGAGTGATTCGAGTTCGCGCAGACGTCCCAGCATCGGGTCCCGCTGAGTACGCAGCGACTCCGCGGCCTGCCGTTCGAGGGCGAGCGATCGTTTCAGATCATTGAGGGATTCCGCGTTCTGGGACTCGGCGCGCGTGGCATCCGCGACCGCCTGATCCAGTTCGGCGGCCCGGAGGCCATGCGCTTCCACCTCGAGCCGGGCGGTGGTGATCCGCTCGGTGACCATGGCCAGAGTGGCCGTGAGTTCATCGCGGCGAGTGGCGATGTGAGCGGCTTCCGATTCGAGAGCTTGAATGCGGTGGCCGTGGGCATCGATTTCCTTCCGGACGAGTTGAAGTTGCCCCTGGAGTTCGCTTTCGCGGAGTTTGGTGGCATGCAGCGCGTGAGCAGCTTCTGCGAGTTGGTCCCGCAATCCGGTGACCAGCCCGCTCAGGGCGGCGACGGTGGATTCCATGGTTGCGTGGCGCTCGGTGCCCGATTGCACCTCGCTCTGCAGCGACCGGATTTCGTTTTGCCGCTGGAGCATTGAGGTGGGTTCCTCGGTGCTGCGTCCGCCCCGGATCAGGCCTTGGGCGGAAACGAACTCGCCCGACTGAGTGGCAAACGCGATGTCCGGGTACTGAGACCGCAGGCGCAGCGCGCTCGCCAGATCCGGCACGATGAGCACGTTGCCGAGCAGATGGTCGATGAGCGGACCGACGGGCGGCCGAACTCGGACTTTGTCGGCGGCCCAGGCCTGCGAGCCTTCGGGGAGGATGGAAAGCTGGCGGGGAAGCTCGACGGGCAGGAAGCTTTCGGGCAGAAGGACGGCTTCGCCGAGCCGTTCGCGGGTGAGCGTTTCGATCAGGCTTTCGGCCAGCAGTTCATCGGCGATGAGCACTGTCTGCAAGTGCTGGCCGAGCGCGGCTTCGATGGCTCGGATGTAATCGGGTTCGACCTCGAGGTAGGACGAGAGCAGACCACGGATGCCGCCGCGGTACAATTGGGGTTGATTGAGACCGGCCAGGACCTGCTGAGTGCCCTTTTCCAACCCCTCGCCACGATCGAGAAGTTGTTCCAGGACTTGAAGGCGCGATTGTTTTTCCGCCAAATACCGGTGAACTTCGCGTTCGGTTTTGTGGACGAGGTCGAGTTCGGTCTGGGTCTGCCGAAGCCGCTCCTGCATCTCGGCAAATTCCGCTTGCTGAGCTGTACGCTGGCTCGCGACGACCGCGTGTTCAGCGAGGATCCGTTGCTCCTCCTTGGCGCGCTCGTCGCGATCACTTGCGAGTTTGGCGGCCTCGGCGGTCAACTGTTCGTGGCGCCGCTGGTCGCCGTCGATTTGTGACTGGTTGTTGCTGAGCTGCGCCTGCTGGGAAATGATCGCCGTTTCCGCCTGATGGGCGAGTCGACGCAGCTCGCGCAATTCCCGTTCCAGCGCTTCGCGGGCTTCGCGTTGGTGCTGCGTGCGAGCGGTCTGCTCGGCAATTGCGGATTCTTGGGTGGAAATCTTGTCGGTGACCTGCACCAATGTCTCGTCGGCCTCCTCAAGGCTGTGCGTTTCCTCGGCGAGCCGAAGCCTCGTGGCCTCGATTTCCTCCTGGCTCTTGGCGATTAGCGATTCGAGTTCGCGGACACGTTCGCCATTGAAACCGATCCGGCCCTCCGCTGAATGGCGCCGCGTTTGGTGTTCGCTGATGGTGGCGCGCAGGGCCGCCAGCTGGGCGTCCGTGCGCTCCAGCTCACGACGCAGCGAGTCCACTTCGTCCTCCCGTGCCGCCAGTTCCTCGCCCATCCGCTCGATCTCGCGGTTCAGCGACGCCACCGATGTATTCAACTCCCCCTGCTCGGCCGACCACTCGGTGAAACGGTGGTGCGCCCAATGCGTATCGAGCACTCGTGCGTCGCGGTGAACCTCCTGATACCGACGCGCCTTGGCCGCCTGTCGCTGCATGGAGGCGATCTGCCGCTTCAGTTCGGCAACGATATCGGTCACGCGCAGAAGATTGGCATCGGTGTACTCCAGTTTTCGAATGGCTTCGCGCTTCTGGGTCTTGAACTTCGTGATCCCCGCCGCCTCCTCAAAAACCGCCCTCCGGTCCTCCGGCTTCGAGCTGAGCAACTGGTCGATCTTGCCCTGCTCCATAATCGAGTAGGCCGACTGCCCAATTCCCGTATCCATGAACAGCCCATTGATGTCCCGCAGCCGACACGGCGTCCCGTTCAGCGCGTACTCCCCCTTGCCGTCACGGTGCACGCGGCGCGTAATCGAGATCTCGTGATAATCGACATTCAGCGCTTTTTCGCACCCGGAAAAAGTCAAGGTAACTTCAGCAAAATTATGGGGTTGGCGCTTGTCGGTTCCATTAAAAATCACGTCTGCCATTTCACCGCCCCTCAACGCCTTAGCGGATGTTTCCCCGAGCACCCACTTGATCGCGTCGACAATGTTGGATTTTCCGCACCCGTTCGGCCCGACAATCCCCGTCACCCCGTCGTGGAAATCAATGACGGTCTTATCGGCAAACGACTTGAAACCTTGGAGTAGCAAAGATTTAAGAACCATAAATTAATTGAATGTCGAAACGACTGGAAATCCGGATGCAGGAAGACTGACAAAGGGGCGGCAGTGGCGCAAGGATTATATCGCGACCATACCATATATTGTGTGGTCTTCCTACAGAAGCGACATCTATAGTGGCGCCGCACGCCTGTCGGGTGTGATGCTTGTATCAGCCCCGCGCGCCTCGATCGGTTTTTGAATCCGGAAGGGATGGAGGGAGAAGGGGATTGGGAGGCGAAAAATGACTTGGCCGGGAGGGCGATTGAGCCCAAAGTAGGAGGCAGATGGCGGGAGACGGTCGACTTTGGAAGCAAGTCGGTGTGATGCGTCCCGCTCCGAGTGCCCTTGCCGACCATGTCCGCGCCACCATCCCAAGCCAAACCTCCAGGGGACGACTTTGTGTTGTGGCCCGAAGGGGTGGCGCAGGGGGTTGGGCGGATTGAGGCGTCGCAATTGCAGCGAGTTTTGGATGGCTTGGCGCCTGAGGAGTGGGTTGAGGAACCGGAAGCGGAATCGGAAGGTAGGGAATTGGAGCCACCGGACCCAGTGAGGGAAGCAAGGTTTTATCCCGCCTCTCGTCAATGGTTTCGCACCACGGCGGCAATTCCGGCTACGGATTCCAATGACAAGTGGTGGGTTGAGCCACCGGAAGCATCGCCGAGTGGTGGGAGCTTGTCGGACGAACGGGACGGCCAGGCATCGGTCGAGGACACATCGCTGTTGAGTCCAGAGGAGATCTGGGAATTGGCCGCGGAAGAATTGGAGCAGGCGAGCCGGCTGCGAGCGCCGGTGGCTCCCTCGGCCCAGCCGCCGACCCCGGTGGTGGTGGAGCCCAGCGAGCCGCAAGTGGTAGTGGCTTCCGTGCCTGCGGCCGTGCCGTCTCCGTCCGTGGTGGCGCCTCTCTGGGAGCCGGTCGCCACACCGCCACCATCGGTTGCGAGACGGATCGAGGACGTGCCGTCCATTCCCGAACCCTCACCGGTCGAGGAGGCACTATCGCCCGTCGTCCGGGCAGCGGCGCCACCGGCCTCGGTTCCGTCGGTTCCAGCCCCCTCGGCAAGCACACTGAGGGAGGCGGCCCACCCCGCGCCGCTTCCTTCGACGCCGGCCAAAGTGGATCGGGCAAACGAGGACACTAAGGATGAGGAGGAGGGCGAGCCAGAGGAGGAAAATGAGGAGGAAGAGGATGAGGAAGAGGATGAGGAGGAAGGCGACGGGTTGCATCAATCGGCACTTGGGCTGCCGGTGCGACACCCGCCGCAGGTGGCTGAAGAACCGTCGCTCGAGCTGCGATCAGCCCGGAACGGGGAACCCGTCAAACTTTCGCATGCCGGAGCACAGCCACCGATCACCCCCGTAATTCCATTCCCGGGTTCGCCTTTCCTTGAAGTCGGCCTGCCACCGCGGGTGACCGAACTCCCGGGGCCTCGATCAGCTGAGTTGCCCGAGAAATCAGACCCAGTTGAGGCGTCAGGCGGAGTCGCCCCGCCGCTGAGGATTCGACATGCAGGCACGCCACCAGGGATGCTCGACCCGTTGCCGGTGATTCCGGTGGTCTCGCGACCACCGGTGGCGCGACGTGACGAAGCCACGGGCACGACGTTGCCCACCCAGCGCCGTACCACGCTACCACCGGCTCGGGATCCGGCAGCCCCACTTCGCGGGATCCCTTCCTCGCCGCCCTGGGATCCGGTCGCTGGCCGTATGGAGACTGACGAGGTCGAGACAGGCGACCACGAGGAGGAGGAAGTTCGAAAAGTGCGTCGGCGCCGCCGTCGCGCCGACCCGCATTCCAAACGGCCGCTGCCGGGCAGGTCGCGGTGGCGTTGGGTGAGGTGGGTGGCGAGCGTTTTGGGATTGATGGTGGTAGCGGCGGGGGTGGCGGCCATCATTGGGCGCGACCATTTGCCGGCGGATTGGTCGAAGACAGCCAACCGCTGGTGGCTCAAGGCTCACCAATTGGTTTTTCCGCACCAATTCGGCCGCCCGCGCCGCGGCGTACAGCCGCGAACCGGGCAGGAAAGCCCGGGTGCGGCGGCTCCTGGAAATACCTTGGAAGCCGAAAATGTCGGCGCCTTGGAAAGCCCGGTGGCAGCCACGCCCGATGAAATTGCCGCCGCCCCGCCACCGGCGCCGTCAAACTCGATGGCTGAGCCCGTCGGACCCAAGGCGCGGACGCCTGACGCGCCTAGTCCTCCTCCGACGGTTCCTGAAACAACCAGCGCCAGTCCACCTCCAAGCGGGGACGCCATCCCGGTTCTCCGAGCCGAACCGGTCGAGGAGGGTGATTTAGAGGTACCCGAGGCGCCTCCTGAATCAGGTGAATCGGGCGATTCTCCCACTGCCTCTGATCCGGAGCTGCCGATGTCACTCGATTCCCGATCCGCCACGGCCAGCGCCTTCGATCTCTGGGAAGGCGACAAACCACCGGGGGAAGTGAGCGTGGCTGGCGGATCCGGTGCCCCCACTCCTGTTTCCGTCGCGCCCGCGCCCGCCAGTGCCGAGGTCCTCGCCGCCCAACGGGCGGTGCGCGGTCTGGTCGCCGCCCGGTCGGTGGCCGAAGTGCTTCCGTGGATCTTCGATGCGAGTGCCCTTGAGCCCACGGTGCGTTCGTACCATGCGCAACATGTCCTTGAGCCGATGGTGGATGCCGTCACAGAGCACGAATACAGCGGCGTCATTTCTGCGACCGGGAGAACCGCTCACATATTTAACGTACTCGGGCCGAGCCACCCTCGCGGCTTTCCCGTGTCGGCCGAGTCCACTGCCAACGGCTATCGC
The DNA here is from genome assembly GCA_046155625.1 of Verrucomicrobiales bacterium. Lineage (GTDB taxonomy): Bacteria > Verrucomicrobiota > Verrucomicrobiia > Verrucomicrobiales > V1-33 > CAJBME01. Next base: position 67,437 of record JBJXFS010000313.1, read on the forward strand.
ATCGATTGGCAAAGCTACATCCAGTGGCGCGACGCCTGGCTGCGACGGTTTCTCGACTCCCAGGCCACCGAGCCGCAAACGCTTTTTGTCGTCCTGCGCCGCACCCATTATTTCAATGATGATGTGACCGGGTTGGACGACAAACACGCCTTCCGAGTGACCTCGGCCGTGCCTGACGACGAGGGCGCCGTCGCGTTCGTCGACAAGAAATCCGCCGTCGGCCGATCGCTCAACGAGGTCTATGAGTGGCGCACGCTCTACTTCCCCGTCGTCGAACTCCAATGGGTCCCGGCCACTGGCGGTCAATCGCGCTACCTGCGCCTCAACCGCATCGTGCGGCCGACGTGGCGGCGGCTGGGCGAGTGAGGCGTCACAGTGTGAGCGGCGGGCTGGAGCCGCCATGGACACTTTTCGCCCGTGGAAAAAGCCGCTGCGGCTCAAGCCCTAGACCTGGACTTTGCGCTTTTCAGTGGCGGGGACGATCCTACGATGGGACTGCATGCCACAGACCCCCGATACCACTGATCCGGCGTTTCTGCCATTTCGCCGCAAGATGCAGGCCGCCGGCTTGCCGGAAGCGGCCATTCGCGCGTTTGCCGGAAGTTACGGCGCGCTGCGGCGCGGCGCGACCGGGCTGATTTGCGAGAGCGACATCGAACCGGCGAGCGGATTGGCCAACGCGAGTTCGCTGAGTACGGCGCCTCGTCCCGAGTTGCTGTCCGCGTCGGTGGTGATCAAACTCAATGGTGGATTGGGCACGAGCATGGGGCTGGAGAAAGCCAAGTCGTTGCTCCCGGTGCGGGGCGACGACACGTTTCTCGACTTGATTGCGCGGCAGTTGCTTCGGCTGCGTGAGCGGAGTGGAGGTGGCGCGCCCCGTATTCTGTTGATGAACAGCTTTAGCACCTCGGCTGACACCCGGGCCCACTTGGCGGCGCACCAGCCGGCCCTTGGCGACCCGGCGGACCTTGAACTCATGCAAAACCGGGTCCCGAAAGTGCTCGCGGCCGACCTCACCCCGTTGCACTGGCCATCCCAGACGGATCTCGAGTGGTGCCCGCCGGGACACGGGGACATCTACGCCTGTCTGCTCGGCAGCGGGTTGCTGGATCGTCTGCTGGCCGATGGTGTTCGCTACGCCTTTGTTTCGAATGCCGACAATCTCGGGGCCACGTTGGATGGACGGCTGCTTGCCTGGTTTGCCGAATCCGACCAGTCCTTCGCCATGGAGGTCACGCGCCGCACGGCCGCCGACCGCAAAGGCGGCCATCTGGCCCGTCGATGCGATGACGGGCGCTTGCTGCTGCGTGAAAGCGCGCAGTGTCCGAAGGATGATGAACAGGCATTTCAAGACATTGACCGCCACCAATTCTTCAACACGAACAACCTGTGGATCCGGCTGGACCGGCTGCGCGAGGAACTCGAGCGCCACGATGGCCTGATTCCCCTCCCGATCATCATCAACAAGAAGACGGCGGACCCTCGCGACCCGGCGTCGCCGGCGGTGCTGCAACTTGAAACCGCCATGGGAGCGGCCATCGAAGCCTTCGCTGATGCGGGGGCCATCGAAGTCCCGCGCACGCGATTCGCTCCGGTCAAGACGACGGCCGATTTGCTTGCCGTGCGCTCGGACGCTTACGAACTCACCCCGGATTTTCGGCTGGAGCTCCATCCCAGTCGGGCCGGCCAACCGCCCCGAATCGCGCTCGATGATTCATGCAAGCTGGTGGACGGACTGGATGCGACCTTTCCGCAGGGGCCGCCGTCACTGCGCGGGTGCCGCAGTCTCACGATGAAAGGTCGCTTCGAGGTGGAGGCCGGCGTGGTTTTCCGCGGCGACGTCGCGATGATCAACGAGGCGGCCGACGCGAAACGGGTGGGCGCAGGGGTTTACGGGGACGACTGACCCCGGCACGGCCGCGGGGCGATGGTCATTTCGCGAGGCTGTCGGCGGCGGCCTGCTGGAACCGGCGTCTCACTTCACTGGCGTCGCTGTTGGGGAAATCTGAGCGTTGCACCATGAGGATGTAGGCGAAGCGTTTGACAGGATCGATCCAGGCCTGAGTTCCCCAGGCGCCGCCATGGCCGAAGGTGCCGGGCGAGAGCATGGCGGCCACTCCATCGTGGGGCTGGCGAAGGATGCAGGTGCCGATTCCCCAGGCGTAGTGGGAGCCGCGGTTTCCGTAGGTGTCGTCTTGAAAGAATCCGGTTGGCAGGTCCCCGGTCTGGGGATCGGTGAGAAAGGACATGGCCTCCGCGCTGAGGAATCGTCGGCCGTCGAGTGATCCGCCGTTGAGAAGCATTTGGCAAAACCGCGCGTAATCGCTTGCGGTGGAATAGAGCCCGCCATTGCCCAGCGGGGGACGATCGGGAGCGCCGAAGTCGGGCCGGGGTGGCACGGGTTCGAGTTTCCCGGTCTCGACATTCTTGGCGTAAGCGGTCGCGAGGCTGGCGCGAGTCTCGGGCGTGAGGAAGAACGTGGTCTGTTTCATTCCGAGCGGACCAAAGAGCCGGTCATTGAGAAAGGCGTCGAACGACTGGCCGCTGACCACTTCCACGATGCGCCCCGCGGCATTGATGCCGCTCTGCGTGTAACTCCACTTGGCCCCGGGCTCGAACTGCATGGGTGAGTCGACCCAGAGCGGGATGAGGTCGGCGAGAGATTTGGCCTTTTGCGCCTCCGGGCCGCGGGCCTCACCGAGCCCGGAGGTGTGGTTCATCAACTGGGCGATAGTCAGGTGGGCGGGCTTTCCCGAAGGTGATTTAAGAGTGGCGAATTCGGGCAAGTGTTTCTCGACCCGGTCAGTCACGTGCAGTTTGCCCTCGTCTTGCAGCATCAGGATGGCCGCGCCGGTGACCGGTTTGGTCATCGAGGCAATCCAAAACAAGGTGTCAGGGGTCATCGAGCGTCCGGCAGCGCGATCGGCAAGGCCGGTGGCTTCGAGATGCCAGACGTCGTCCCGTCCCACGACCATGGTCACCGCCCCGGCAATCTCGTCCCGGGCCACCATCTCCTGCATGGCTTCACTGACTTGAGCGAGTCGCGGCGTGTCGGCGAGCGCCGTGGTGAGGGCGAGGAGCGAGACGCCAAAAGAAGCGAAAACTGGCGAGCGATGGAAAGCCATGCGTCCAGACTGAGGCAGAGCGCCCTTGATGTAAAGCATGGGTGTCTGAGCAATTGACCAATGGCTCACTGATAGGAGGGCGCCCGCGGCCAACAAAAAGACTCTCCGTATCCGCACTACGCCGAGCTCGCGGGTGAATGGTCAACACATTTCACTTCACCTGATTCCAAAAAAACCAACTCTTTGTCCGTGTATCGAATGGCGAAAAGCACGGTGAACTCCGCGTCATCTTCAACGTTTTCCTCGTCCTGATCTCGCAGGTAGGGATAACAGACGATACTCCAGTCCTCACTGAAGGTGATGACTGCCCATAGCGCCGCCGTGCCATCGGGCGACGCCTCGATGTGCTTACAATGCCAGCTAAAGCCTTTGATCGTCTTCCCAACCAGCGGTTGCACGTTCAACGCGATGTTTTCCAGTTCTGAATGGCACACGACGGATCGGGACTTTCTCAATTCCCAGTCACAGTGCCAAATTCTTAGCAGCAGGGGACTCCCCTCCATGCAGTCGTCCGCAGGGTCACTTTCGTGCTCAATGTGCAGGATGCTCGTATAAGGATTTGAGACACCCCCAATCCGCTTGCCGATCGCGCGTTGCATTAAATTTGCCATGTTCAATTTGGAAGCGTAGACGAGGGTCTTCAATTCTCAAGTGAGGGTCGCTTGGTGCCACTTGGAAAACCCCCAATGACCGCGTCTTGGTTCATCGATTTCTCTGGCTTTGGGCGCCGCTTGAGAAGGCGGAAGGGAGCTCCTGTCATCAAGCTCCCACCGCCTACGAGCCCGGGAGGTCTCGTCCCACCTCCAGCTCAAACGTCCGCTGAACCGCCTCTTCAGAGAGTGCCAGTTTTTCCGATACCACGCAGAGATCCGCCGTGGGCCAACTGGCAGCCATGAAAGTAAGCCGCAGCGGTCTGTCCACCCTTCCACAGAAATCCGCCTCTCCAGCGCCAAAAATCTGGCCGCGGAGGGGAGGCGGACTCAACCAAGGAACCCGAGGTCGGGTCTGGGGAAGCGGGGGAGGTTGGGGAAGATGGTGGTGAGGTCGGGCTCGGTGACGCCGAACCAGCGGGCCAGGGTGGCGCCGAACTCGTCGGTACTGGTGGTCGGGATCCATCGGCCGTCGGAGGTGTCGTCGGGGCCGTTGACTTGGAGGGTGGGGTAAGTGCCGTAGATGCGACTGCCGCGGACGGCGCCGCCGAAGACGACTTGATGCGAACCCCAGCCGTGGTCGCTGCCGGCTTGGATGCCAGTGTCGTTGTTTTTGAAAGTGCGGCCGAAATCGGAGATGGTGAAACCGGTCACCCCCTGGCTGACGCTCATGGCTTCTATGGTTTGCTGGAACGCCCAGACAGCGTCGCTGAGGGGACGGAGCAGGTTATTGGCGTGGGAGTCGCGCTGGCTGGAGTGGGTGTCGTAGCCGCCGGTGCGCACGAAGAAGATTTGGCGTCGCATGTTGAGCAGGCCGTTGTGGCGGGCATTGATGAGGCGGGCCACCATATTGAGTTGAGTGGCGAGCGAATTATTGCGGAGCGGGCCGGTGGTTGGGCGAGTGGCGATGCCGATGGGGGAATTGGCCCAGGCGAGCGAGCCATTGTTGCCGGCGTCGGCGCTGGTGAGGGCATTACTGAGGAGGGTGGCGTTGTTGAGGGCGCGGTCGAAGACGGTTTTGTAATCTTTTTCGGCGAGGTTGGCTCGATTGAGGGCGAGCACATCGCGGAGGGCGGAGAGGCGGGCGGCGTTGGCCGAGCTGCCGGTGGTGCCGGTCAGGCTGGCGGCGCCATTGGTGGTGATTTGGTACTGGTGGATGATGTCGCCGACCTCCCAGGTATTGGTGCCGGCGAGCGAGATGGACATGGAGATGGGGGAACCGTTGTTGCTCCCGAAGATGTAAGGGCGGTCGGCCATGCGTCCGCCCCACCCGGTGCGGGTGATTTTATCGGGAAGCGACGTCTGCCACTGGTAGACTTGGTCGCTGTGGGAGAAGAGCTGAGGCGGTCTGCGGCGTGTGCCGCCACGGTACTGGGCGCGGTTGATGGGCTCGACGAGCACGCCGGCATTGGCGACGAAGGCGGCTTTTCCGTCGTTGAAGAGACGGGCGATGCCGTCCTGGGGGACACCGTTCGTGTAAGTGGAGGCGAAGGACGAATGCACGCCGAAGTCATGGGCGTGGACGTTGTCGATCACGTTGAGCGGGACAACGCGGGGCAGGGTGCCGGTGTAGTCGACCGGGAGCAAGCCGAGGCCGCCGAGGGTGGGATCGGCGTTGAAGGGGCCGCCGCGGCCGGTGACGTAGCCATTGTAGGCCGGGCCGGTGGCGGGGACGAGGATGTTGTCGGAGTCGTTTCCTCCGTCGAGGAAGATGCAAACGAGCGCCTTGTAGTCGGTGAAGAGCGACTGCTCGGCGAGGGCGTGGTTGATGAGGCGCAGGTCGGTCAGGGCGGAGACGGCGGTAATGCCGAGGGACGACCCGAGGGCGTGGCGGAGAAACGTGCGGCGGGAAAGATCGCGGGCGTTCATGGGGCGGTAAGATGAGAGACGAGGTGGGACAGGCGAAGCGCGGATCAGCGTTGGACGGAGAATTCGGGACTGAGGATGATCAGGTAAACGGCATCGGCGGCCCGGGTGGCGCGGTCGTTGATCTCGTTGGTGCCGCCGACGCGGCGCGACATGGCCCCAAGGTACGTGCGCAGGCTGGTGCGCAGTTCAGGGGACATGGCGTTGCCGAGGAGCAGGCGGTTGAGGCGGTCGATCAAGGCGTCTTCCGAATAGGCGAGTGATTTCTCCACGGCGAGGTCGAGCTGGATGTCGGGGCCTTCCGCAGAGGCGCGGGGAGTTTCCGGGTAAGCGACGCCGTTGACGGTGGTGGTGTTGTAGCGGTAGATGGTGCCGGCGAGGTCGATGGCCGTGGGTGGGTTCACGGCATCCATCGTTTGCCAGGCGGTATTGTCCCAGTTGGTATTGGCGCCGCGGCCGTTGCGGGTGAGTTCGTAAATCCAGTTGGCGAAGCCGGCGACGGTGGTTTCGGCGGTGATTTGGAATTCCGGGCTGACCAGGCCGTTGGTGCCGGTGGCGCCGCTGAAGACGTAGTCGGGTTCGTAGAAGTTGAAGACGGTGGGCGCGCGCAACGGGGTTTGGGAAAAGGCGGAAGTCGATCCGAAGTCCCATCCGGGGCTGGGCGGGGCGGTGAGGGGCGGCAAGTACGGTGGTACGGTTTGGGAGCGGGCGGCGCTGTCGTAGGCCGGATTGGGGACATATTTCGGTGAGCCAGCGGAGTTGGCCATCGGTTTCCCCTGGCTCATCGAGCGGCCGCCGAGGGCGCGCAGGGCGTGGGTGACGCGGAGGACCGGTTCACGCAGGTGGCCGAAGCCGGGCTGTTGGGCGACGGTGAGTGAGCGCGCCTCGTAGTCGAGAAGGATAGCGCGCACCACGGCGCCCAGATTGCCGCGCACGCCGGTGCCGTCATCCTCGAAGGCGCGGGTGACGCGGTAGATGTAGCCGGGGCTGGGGTTGGCGGTGACGAGGCGTTGGATGAGCTGGCGGGAGATGAACGGAGCGATGTTCTGGTGGTGGAAGAGCTGGTCATGGGCATCGGCGAGGTCGCGCGTGGCGTCATTGCGCGCTGGCAGGACGGAGGACTCGAGGAGGAGCTTCTCGGCCTGCTCATGGTCGTTCTGGCTGAGAGTCATCGGCCTCGTGTACCGCTGGCGATAGAATGTTTCCTCAGTGGCCGTGTCGGAATTCCAACCGGTGAAGTTGTTGGCGAATCCGACGACGACATCCTGGTTGTAGGTTTCGACCGGGAGACCGGTGGGACCGAGAACGATGGTGCCGTCGGGGTGGAGGCGTTTGAGGCCGATGGTGAAGAGTTGAAGGATTTCGCGGGCGTAATTTTCATTCGCCGTGCGGCCGGTGGCTGGATTGGCCTTGCGATTTCCGGCCATGTCCAAATAGCGGCCCATGGAGTAGTGCAGGGTCATTCGCTCGAGGAGCGAACGGAAGTTTCCGAAGGCTTCCTCGACGAGCAGGTCGTAGTAACTCGTGACGGCGGTGGCATTTTCGTCGAGCGGGCCCATTTCCGAGACGACGAGGATCTGGCTGAGCGCGAAGGCAATGCGTTGGCGGAGTTGGTCTGGGCCGGTGACGGCGGCCTTCCACCAGAAGCGGAAGATTTCATTATCGTCCTCGGAGATGTCGCCGTCGGAATCCGGGTAGTCGAGGTTGAACTGGGTGATTTGAGGACGGAGCAGTGTTTTTGGGGTGACGGCTTCGTTCATTTGGCGGTCGATCCAGCCGGCGTAGCCGAGCGATTGGACCTCGGCGACGGCGTCGAGCTGGGAATCGCCGTTGGTGTCGGTGCGGGAGAGGCCGAAGGTTGCGTGTTGGAGGAAGCGGATGGCGTCGGATTCGGCGATCGGGCCGTTGTTCAGGCTGGGAGGAGGCGGAGGCGGGGTGAAGTCGCGGGAGCCGGTGACCGGAGCGAGGAACCCTTGGATTTCGCCGGCGGGGTAGGCGGCGGTGTGGACGTTGACGTAGGCCTGGCCCGAGAGCAGGGTCTGACGGATGTCGTTTTCGGTGACGCCGCCGGTGGGGGCGAGGACCCAGTGGTAGGCGCCGGCGTTGTCAGGCGTTTCGGTGTCGAAATCGAATATGATCAGGCCGCCGCGGGTGGCATCGTGGACGTGGAGTTGGGTTTTGGGTCCGGTGAGGTTAGCCCAATTGACGTAGATGGTGGCTTCGGTCTGGTCTTCGTTGAGGAGCAGGGTGGCGGCGCCGGCGCCGAGGGTCTGGGCGGTGGCCTGTGGGCCCATGCGCGTGATGAAGAGGGTGCCCGGGTTTCCGGTCGAGGGCGGTTCGGCGACGAATGGGCTCAGGCAGTAGCCAGGAATGACCTCGGCGGGAGAATCGCTGTCGCCGTCCGCCGGTCGGCGCCAGCCGATGGCAAACTGGTCGGCCCCGGTGGCCTCCTTGCGAACCGCTTCAAAGTAATACCGCTGGCCGGCGCGGAGCCGCATGGGGATCGATTTTTGGCTGGGCTGGCCGTTCCATTGGCCACTGGCGGCCGTGCCTTGGAGGAAGCAACGTTTGAGTCGTCGGGAAGCGTCATCGGAGGAGGAAACCCAGAGTTCGGCATTTTCGTCCGCGGTGGTCAGGAAAAACGTGAAGTTGCCGGTGGCGGGGGCGGTGATCCATCCTCGGAGGCGGTCGGCGAAGTTATCGCCGAGATTGGCCGGGGCCGCGGCTTCGGCCACGGTGGCAGTGGAGGTGGGCGCGAGGTGGAGAGGGGCTGACTGCAGGGAAAGTCCCGAAACTCCCTGCCACACGTCATGAGTGAGGCCGCCCCCGGTTTCGAGAATGATGAGCGACAGCACGGCGGTGCCGGTGCCGGTTTCGTTGGAGGCGCCGACGGTGACGTAGAGTTGGCCGGTCTGGGTGGGTGTGCCGCTGATCAGTCCAGTGGCGGGGTTCAGGGTGAGGCCTTCCGGCAGTCCGTCGGCGAAGAACGAGTCGGGTTCGTTGCTGGCGGTGAGTTGGTGGCTGAGCGAACCGTCGAGCAATCCCACGACAAAACCGGGGCTCGTCATGATCGGCGGCAGTCCGGTGACGGGCGTAAGGCGGCTGGTCGGAATCACCTCTTTCGCCACGGACGGGCTGGACCACGAGAGCCGGGCCGAGGCCAACTCGGTGGACGAGCTTTCGCGATAATCGATGCGGATCGCGTATCGCTGACCGGCGACAAGGGAGACGGTGGCGGTGTGCTCGATCCCGCCCTCCGCGGCGTCGTCGTTCCATTGGTCGATGACGAGATTACCATCAATCCACAATTTGCCCGAGCGGTCGGCTTGCCAGTAGAGGGTGTATGGTTCGCTGAACTGCGGCTTGATCTGACCCGTCCAGCGCACGGTAAAGGCGTTGTTGCGGGTGAGAGACGGATGGGGAGTTCCGGACCCCCAGTTGAACTCGATCCGCGGGTCGACGCGCTCGAGTTTCAGATCGAGCGGATCGAAATTGTTGGGGCTCGAGTACGTTGTGTTCGCGTTATTGTAGTACTGGCCAAACAAGCCGCTTCCGTTTGGACTGCCGGCATCCTCGATGATCATGGAGGCGGAAGCGGGGGACCCGGATTCGAACGTCGGTGATCCCACCAGGGTCACAACGACCGTTTCGTTCGGGTCGTTCACGGCATCCGCCACCGGGGTCACGGTGACGGTGGCCGTCGTCTGCCCGACATCAAAAAACACCGAGGCTTGCGGGGAAAGCGTGTAGTCCGCCCCCGCCGTGGCCGTGCCTCCCACCGTAAAAGCCGCCGTGAGCGGCCGCAGGCTGCCGCGCCGCGTGAATGTAAATACGCCCAGTTGATCGCCGCCTTCCGCGGTTGACGCGGTGCCCGCCACTACCGAAACCACGCTATCGCCGTTCAAAAGCAGCGAAAGCATTTGCTTGTCATTATATATTCCATCGTCATCGGTATCCCCGTTCATGGGGTTGGTCCCGGCCAGCGCCTCTTCATAGTCGGTCACTCCGTCACCATCCGAATCCGTGTCCGCTACCACCAATCGCAAAAACATCCGGTCCGACGTCGCCGGACACACCGCTTCCAGTTCCCCACCTCGTCCCATCTGCGCCACCCCCTCATTCGCCCAACCGCCATCCCCCAACCCGCTCGACGCCTGCAGTTGATACCGCTTCCCCGCCACCCCAGCCCACTGAGCCCGAACTTCGTTGCTTTCAAGACCAACCGCTTCAAACATCAGCCTGGACTTCCCATCCACGGGATTCGTTCCCGCCGCCGCCTCCTCCACATTCGTCACCCCATCGCCGTCCGGATCGCCCTCGGCTCCGCCCATCCCTGGGTGCCGCATCTCAAACAAATCACTGATCCCATTGCCATTCTGATCCAATCCATAATACGATGCCGCTCCCGCTCGGCCAGCGACTAGCAGCCAGCCGATCCCCACACAAGCCCATAGTATTGGCGATTTCATACAACAAAGGAGAAACAGGTTATAAAAAACAGACGGATTAGAATTACCATAATATCGTCAGGCGTTCGCCTAAGCAATTCTTTTTTGCGGCGTGGCGTTTGAAAAGTTGGCATGAGTCTAGCTTGACGAGCACGGATGACACCGGGAACAATGGCCCGAGCGGTCACCATTCCATCACCCACAATCCCATGAAAAAAGTCGAAGCCATCATTAAACCATTCAAACTCGAAGACGTGAAGGAAGCCCTGTCGGAAATCGGCATCGAAGGGATGACCGTGACCGAAGTCAAAGGCTTTGGGCGTCAGAAGGGGCATACTGAAATATACCGCGGAAGCGAGTACACCGTGGATTTTCTTCCGAAAGTGAAGTTGGAGATCGTGGTGGACGACGGCCAGGTGGCCGGGGTAGTGGATGCGATCGTGAAGACGGCGAACACTGGGAAGATAGGGGACGGGAAGGTCTTTGTGAGCCCGGTGGAGCAGGCGATTCGGATTCGCACGGGGGAGAAAGGATCGGACGCCATTTCGAGTTCGATGCGATAAGGGGCGAGTGAGGGGGGGCCCGGCTGGGCGAGGAGCCGGGTCCTGAGGCGAGCGGGGGGTTGCGGGGCGGCCGACCAGTGGTTCATTGGGAGGATGGAGGCGTCTTTAGTTGAGATCGAGTCAGTGACGAAGCGATTTGGTTCGCAGGCGGCGGTGAGGTCGGTGACGTTGGAGGTGAGGAGAGGGGAATTTTTTTCGCTGCTGGGGTCGAGCGGCTGTGGAAAGAGCACGTTGCTTCGGTTGGTGGCGGGGTTTGAATTCCCGGACGAGGGCGAGATTCGGGTGGCCGGGCGGGGGCATCGGCCGGTGCCGGCGCATGTGGACCGGGCGAACATGGTGTTTCAGAATTATGCCTTATTTCCGCACATGAGCGTGGCGGAGAATCTGGCGTTTCCTTTGCGGATGGTCCGGTGCGGCAAGGCGGAGACGGCGGCGCGGGTGGCGGGTCTGTTGGCGGTGGTGCAGATGGAGGCCTTTGGCAATCGATTGCCGCGGCAATTATCGGGCGGCCAACAGCAGCGGGTGGCGCTGGCGCGAGCATTGGTTGGCCAACCGGATGTGGTGCTCCTGGACGAGCCGTTGGGGGCACTGGATCTGCGGCTGCGCGAGGAATTGCAGGTCGAATTGAAACGCATTCAGCGCGAGACCGGAAGCACATTTATTTACGTCACGCACGATCAGGGCGAGGCGCTCCGTTTGTCCGACCGGCTCGCTGTGATGAATGCCGGGCAGCTGGAACAAGTTGGCACGCCAGAGGCGATTTATGAGCGACCGGCGACGGAATTTGTGGCGAGTTTTATTGGGGAGACGAATTTTCTTGAAGGGGAAGCGGGGCGCGGAGCGTTGCGACCGGAGCGGGTGCGGTTGATGCGGGAAGGGGATGGGCGTGCCGCGGGGGTGATCGAGGAGGTGGCGTATCACGGGGCCTCACGGCGGTGCCTGGTGCGGTTGGACGACGGGCGGGGCCTGATGATCCGGACTGGGGAAGCGGTGGGGCCGATCGGTGGTCGTGTGGGGGTCTTGTGGGACGATGCCGATGTCCACCCACTCGCCCGAGGCCAGGGAGTGGCTCGCGATGCGGAGCTGGAGGCACGGTGATTCTCGCCCTGATGGGGCGATTGGCGGTTGCGCGGAGGCGGGTGGTTCCCCAGTCTTACGGGATGCGCCCATTCCCCCTAGCGCGCCTTGTCCTGTTGTGGGCTGTGGCGACCCTGACCCTGCTCGCCGCCGGCAGTGCCATCGCGGCCACCGACACCGTGGTAACCCTCAACGAAATTCGTTACCACGCGGTGGCGCCCACGGACCCGGAGGTGGCTCCAGGTCCGGAATGGATCGAGTTGCACAATCCGATGTCGATCCGGGTGGACATCAGCGCTTGGTCGCTGCGCGGGGGAATCGCTTATACGTTTCCCGAGGGCACGGTGATGGAGCCAGGGGCGTATCTTGTGGTTTCGGCGGTGGCCGGCAGTCCGGTGGGAGCGTTAGGCCCGATCACCGGGCGACTGGACAATGCGGGCGAGGAAATCCGGCTGCACGAGCGCTGGGGACGCATGATGGACCGAGTGGACTATCGAGATGGGGGGGCGTGGCCGTCGGCCGCGGATGGCGGTGGGCCGAGTTTGGCAAAGCGGGCTCCCGAGTTGGCCAGCGAACCGGCTACTTCGTGGACGGCGAGTACGGAGGACGGCGGCACGCCAGGGCAAGCGAACTTCGAGGCGCCGAGGGAAGTTCCGGCGCGGGCGATTTTTTTGGCGGGTGGGGCTTGGCGACTCGAGCCGACGGGTGGCGAACCGGCGGGCGGTTGGACGTCGATGGATGCGTTTTCCGATGCTTCATGGACGAGTGGCAATGCGCCGGTGGGGACCGCGGACCCGACCGCCGGCCCTGACCCGGTCACGGTCTTGCCGAGCGGGCGTGAGGCTTACTATTTGCGAAAATCTTTCGCGTGGAGTGGAAACTACCCGAACCCGCGGCTGCTGTTGACAGGGTTGCTCAAGGGATCGGTCGAGGTTTTCCTCAATGGCGAGCGGCTGGGTGGGGGGCGGGGCGAGGGGGCGTTTGGTTTTTCCGGATCGGGGGCCGGATTGCGGCTTGGGGCGAACGTGCTGGCGGTCGAGTTGCGCCCTCTGGGGGCACCGCGAAAGGGGGAGGCGTGCCTCGATTGGGCCTTGAGCATGGTCGATGGCGAGTCGGCGGTGGCGCCGCCACTGGACTCGTTGCCGCCCTCGTCGGTCGTCATCAATGAGATTGCCTATCATGCCCGCCCGGTCTACGCGGACCCGGCTCAAGGAGTCGCCTTCGAGGAAAACCCGTCCGAATGGATCGAGCTGCACAATCATGGATCGGCGACCGTCGACCTGTCCGGCTGGCGACTCAGCGACGGCGTGGATTATTCATTTCCCAACGGAACGACGATGGAGCCCGGGGGCTTTATTGTGGTGGACCAATCGCAATACTCAGGCTCGTTAGGCAATGGGGGCGATCGGGTTCGATTGCGCGACACTGGTGACACCATTGTCGACGAAGTGCCCTATTTCGACGATGGCCGGTGGCCGGCGGCCGCCGACGGTGGCGGTTCGACGCTGGAGCGCCGCGACCCGCGCGCGGACGGACGGGTGGCTGAATCCTGGGCGGCCAGCGACGAATCGGCGCGCTCGTCGTGGCAGGCCGTGACCTATCGGGCGCTCGGTGCTGAACCGCCGGGCTCGAACAATCCATCCAACTGGCGTGAATTCCTGGTCGGGTTGCTCGATGCCGGGGAGGTGTTGATAGACGATGTGTCGGTGGTTGAGGATCCGGACAACGCGCGGGTGCAGTGCATCCAAAATGGCAACTTCGAAAACGACACCATCGGGTCGACGCCCGCCAAATGGCGCATCCTTGGTACCCACAAACTGAGCCGGGTGGAACCAAACCCGGACGGTCACGGCAAAGTGTTGCGACTTGTGGCCACCGATCAGCATGAGCACACGTACAACACGGCCTCGACCACCTTGGTGGAGAACCGCGTTATCAGCGCGTCGAAGACGTATGAAATCAGCTTTCGCGCCAAGTGGCTCTGCGGATCGCCCCAACTCAACTCACGTCTGTATCTCAATCGCGCCGCTCGCACCACCATCCTCCCCCAGCCAACGGCCTGGGGGAGTCCGGGGGCCCCGAACGGCCAGCGGGTCGCCAATGCCGGTCCGGCCTTCGGTGGATTGCGTCACAGCCCGCTAGTGCCGGCGGCCGGCCAGCCGGTGCGGGTGACCGTGTCGATTGCTGATCCCGACGATTTGGCGGCGGTGACCTTGCATTACAGCGTGAACCAGGGCGATTGGCAACGCGTGCCCATGGGATCCGACGGGGACGGCCGGTATTATGGGCTGCTGCCGGGGCAGTTGGCGGGTGTGACGGTGCACTTTTACGTGGGGGCGGTCGACGGGGCGGGCGCGGCGTCGCACTTTCCGCCGGCTGGGCCGGCCTCGCGGGCGTTGTTCAAGGTGGGTGATTCCGGGGTCTCGGCGCAGCCGGTGCGCAACAAAATGCGGCTTTACATGACCGCAGCGGACGCCAACGAACTGCACCGGCCGGTGCACAGCGTGTCGGACTTTCGATGGCCGTGCACGGTGATCTACAACGACCGATACGTGTGGTACGATGCGCAAGTGCGGCTGCGCGCCGCTCCCTACGGTCGCCAGGGGAACCGGGCCGGATGGAACATCAAATTCGGTTCGGACAATTCGTTTCGCGGTGGGCTGACGACGGCGGTCATTGATGGAGCCTTTAACATGCCGCGCACTGATGGCGGCGGATGGCTGGAGAATTCGCTGGGGCCCAGCGTCAATGAAATGCTTTTCCACGCGATCGCCCATCGTGCGGGCGGCATTCCCGCGAATTATGACGACGTGGTCTTTTTTCAGACGCCGCGCCCGGCGGAAGGGAACCGACGCGCCCAACTCAAACTCCAGCGGTTCAACAACGGGTATCTGGAAGAAGCATTCCCCGATGGGGCGGACGGGCTCCTATTCAAGCAGGAGCTCATTTACCACCCGACCACCACCTTGGACGGCAAACCCGAGAGTCTTAAGAACCCGTACAATGCCGTGCGCGACACCGAGATCCGCAGCTTCGGGCCTTCGCGCGACAGTTATCGCTTCAATTACATCCCGCAAAACAACCAGCAGCAGGACGATTTTGAGGTCCTGATGGTGTTGGGTCAGGCGTTCTGGTCATCATCGTCCACGCTCTACGCCAACACCTCGGCGATCATGGACACGGACAATTGGATGCGCGTCTTTGCCTTGAACGCGCTCGTCGGCCTCGCCGACACCTACAACAACGGACTGGCTCACAACATTCAGCTCTATGTCCGGGCGCGGGACCGAAAAGTCATGCTCTTTCCCTGGGATCAGGACCATGCGTTTTATTACGCGCCGACCGCCAGCATCTACGGCGGCGGCACTCACCGGCTGGCTGCCATCATCAACCTGCCTCCCAACCGCCGCCTCTACGCCGGCCACCTCCGCCACCTCTGCCAGACGGCCTTCACCAACACGCATCTCGATCCCATCATCAACCACCTGCACTCCGCCAGCGTCGCCGACCGAACCCAGTACGCCACGACTCTTCGGAGTTACGTAACCAATCGGCGCAATTTCGTGCTGGCCCAAATCGCTTCCCAGTTTCCCAACATTCCGTTCACCATTACCACAAACGGCGGCGGGGACATCACGACGGGCGATCCGTCCACGGTCATCGAGGGACGCGGATGGATCGATGTGCATTCGATTCACGTCTCCCGCAACGGCGGCTCGGCGGAACCGGCGCCGGTCACCTGGCTCGACGCGCAGCGCTGGCGGCTCACCCTCCCGGTTGTCGCTGGCGTCAATGTGTTCGCTCTGACCGCGATCAACCACGACGGCACGAGCGTGGGCATCGACTCGATCACGATCACGAATACCGGGGCCATCGATCCGGCCGCGGCCGGAAATCTGATCTTGAGCGAGATGCACTATCATCCGGCGGGGGGCGCCGCCGAGGAATTCCTGGAGTTGATGAACATCAGCAACCGCCCGCTTGACCTGACGGGCGTCAGATTCGCCGACGGCGTGGAATTCTCGTTCAGCTCTGGTCCGCTGAGTGCCCTGGCCCCCGGCGCCCGCGTCCTCGTGGTCGAGAACCGAGCCGCTTTCGAGGCGCGCTACGGGACGGGTCGGCCCATCGCTGGGGAATTCGCGGCCGACACGCGACTCGCCAACGGTGGCGAACGAGTGACGCTGCTCGACCGTGCTGGTGGCGTGATCGTGGATTTCACGTTTGGCACCAACCTGCCGTGGCCACCGGAAACCGATGGACGTGGATTCTCACTCACCCTCATCCGCCCCGAAACCAACCCCAATCCCGCCGCGGCCCAGCACTGGCGCCCGAGCCGCCAGCCTGGCGGCAGTCCGGCCCAGTCCGATGCCCTCTCGGTCGTCGGCTATCCTTCGCTGTTGGAATATGCACTGACCACCGAGCTAAAAACGGAGGCCGACGACTTAGGTGGGCTTCTTATCGCATGGGGCGAACGCGTGGGCGCTGACCAAACTCGCGTCGTTGTTGAACTGTCCCAAGACCTGCACGCATGGTCGGAAGACCCGAACGATGGATCCGGTCTCATCCTCACAGCCGCAGCTACCGCCGACGGCACAAGGTCCCTCACCGCTCGCCCCGCCCCCAATGGCCCACCCTTCCGATACGTGCGCCTCCGCGTCGTGCCGCGGTGAAGGTCGGAGGTCGGAGGTCGGAGGTCGGAGGTCGGAGGTCGGTGGTCGGTAGTCAGTATTCGGTGATCACTATTCGGTGATCAGTATTTGGTAATCAGCGGGAAACGCGTGGAGCGCGATGTACATTCGAATAACGTTCAAAACACCACTGGAGCTTTTTGTTCCTCAGAAGTATTCGGTAATCAGCGGGAAACGGGCTTTGCCCGATGGACGGGCAAGTAACTGGCGAAGGGTGAGCAATGAGCGAGAGGGGGAGTCTGGTAGCGAAGCGGGTTTTTCGAGGACGAGGACGAGGACGATTTCAGGTATCTTGAACAGGTATTTCCGCCAACGCGAGAGTGGGTCCGCATTAGCGGGCCCTGGATTTTGTACATATTTGCGCGAAGAGCTGTGCCAGGCATCGGCAGCGTTGTCAGCTATCGTCGAAGCGGTTGAACGTGAAAATCTCGGCACCCCTTTCAGGACAGTTTTCACCGGGCGTTTGAAGCTGGAGGTGGGACGAGACCTCCCGGGCTCGTAGGCAGTGGGAGCGTGGTGAAAGAAGCCCGTTCTTCACCTTCTCAAGAGATGCCCCAAGCCAGAGCAGGCGATGAGCCAAGACCCGGTAATCGGGAAGTCTCCGGGGCTGCATCACGCGAACATCACACGAAAAGTGGAGACCTTCAGAGATGGCACGCCTGCACCGCCTACGCGCCCGGGAGGTCGCGTCCCACCTCAATGCTGCCTTCGTTCATTTGTTGGCAGCGTCGTTCCGCCAACAGAAAAGAATGTGGAATGGACAAATTCCAGGGTCCGCTTCATCGAACCATCCTCTTCGCCTATCGTCCTCCAAAAATCCGCATCGCTACTCTACGCGCCCCCTCGATCGTCACCTCTCGATCGTGCCACCCCCGTTTCCCACTGATTACTGACCACTGATCACCGACCTCCGACCTCCGACCTCCGACTTGAACTTTGTCTCGGTTCCTCGAAAGTCGGGCGGTATGACGCGCGAGGAAGCCATGAGTCGAATCCAGGGGAGTTGCCAGGCGATATCGCTTGAGATGATGAAGCTTCATCCGGCGGCGCGGGCGTTGGGGGATGCGGAGGTGCAGGCGGTGATTCTGAAGGCGGCGCATCAATTGACTGTGGAGTTGGAAATCATCAAGAAGCAGGTGATTCGGTTGCAGCAGCGGGACGACAGCATCGAGCTGTGACGGGGAGGGAGGCTACCGGAAACTCTCGCGGCTGGCATTTCCGACGAGCGGGTTAAGCTGAAACATGTCTTCTGCTGCGGCCGCGTCTCCCCAATCGCCCGAGGCGGCTCCGCTCTCGGGGTGGGCTCGGCGGCTGGATTTGTATGGAGTGTTTTGGGTTCGGTTTCTCGACTTTGGGGTCCGTCGATGTCCGTTTTTCATCGAGCCGCTGCTGGTGGCTGGGTACACGTTATTCTTCTTTGCCGTGGCCGGACGGCAGCGGCAGGCGGTCATGGAAAACCTGAGGGTGCTGTGTCCTGGGGCCGGTCGGCTCGGTCGCTGGCTACGGGCGTATCGGGTGTTCTGGGAATTCGCGTGGATGGTGGTGGATGCGGCGCGGGCGCGGAGTGGCGAGCGGCATGTGACGTGGCGGCTGGATGGGGCGGAGCCGTTCCGAGCGGCGAGAGAGGGGCGTGGCGTGCTGCTGCTGACCGCGCACATGGGGAACTACGATGTGGCGGGGCCGTTTTTTGCGGAAAAGTTTGGACGCACGATGCACGGTGTGCGCCGCCCCGAACGACGAGTCGATCTGCAGGAGTACATGGAGACGCAGCGGCAGGCGCTGACGCCTGACGGCTATCGGGTGCAGTACAATACCGAAGGCGGGTTCCTGGCCGTCGAGTTGGCGCAGGCGCTGGCGGCGGGCGAAGTGGTGGCAATTCAAGCGGACCGGGTGGCCGAGGATATGGGAATGGTTCAGCTGGAATGGCGGGGTCGGCTATGGCGACTTCCCTCCGGGCCACTGGTGTTGGCTCAAGTGACCGGAGCGCCGTTGTATCCGGTTTTTTCGGTGAGGGATAGTTGGCGTTCGTACCGGGTTCTCTTTTTGCCGGGCTGGGCCACCGCTGACCCGCCGCGGGATCGGGTTGCCAGGCAGGCGATGCATCGGGAAATGGCCCGATGGTGGGCCAACACCCTGGCCGGTGTGCTCGAGCGCCACTGGGCTCTATGGTTGATGTTCGAGCCGGCCTTTGCCGCGCTGCCGAACGTGGCTCGGGATTCACCGCTCCCGACGGTCGAACCCGCGCCGGTTCCGCGGTCGCCACTCCCGCAGCGGCCGGAGCGCACGACCCCGACCGGCTGGAAGCCGACGCTCCAGCCGATTTCAAGGACGTATCTCGGACGCTGGCTGAATGCGCGCGGCTTCTTCCTGCCAGCCGAAGGGCCCCATCAACTCCGGGCCGAGGATTCAGCGCAAAACTGGGTCGAGGTCGTGGTGCTGTCGACTTTCAGTGGGCTGCTGGCCGCTGCGGCGGTGTGGATGGCGCTCGCCGCGTGGCTGCCCGTGGGACTGGCGGCGGCGTTGGCGCCGGTGGCTTGGTTCGTGCTGCTCCATCTGGTCCCTTTGGCTTGCGGGGCCGCCGCGGGCTTCTGCAAACGACTGCCGATGGTGCCTGCCCGATGGTCTGTGATGCGGCTGTCCGAAGAATTCCTCTTTGGTGCCCAAACCGTCGTAGCCGCGGCTTGGCTCGTGACGCCGTTTCGATGGCTCGGCGTCGCATGGCTTCTCTTTGCGGGAGCGAACGCTTTGTGCTTTGTCTGTCTGAGTGTTTTAGGGCGGGGAAGGGACGGAAGGGACGAAAGGGACGGAAGGGAGGGAAGGGACGAAAGGGATGGAAGGGAGGAGTGCTTGGAGGACTGACCGCTGACCTCAGTTCCTCTGGCGTGAGCGGACGGAGCCCTCATCGGCGGTGGGGGCGTCGTCCGGGGAGAAGGGGGTGAGGGAGACGGTTCCATCCGGCCGCTGGGAAATGAGGTCGATACGGCGCTGGGCGTCATCGAGCCGTTGACGGCAGACTTCGAGGAGGCGAATGCCTTCGTCGTACGCTTTGATCAGATCATCGAGCGGCAACCGCTCGCCTTCCATGCGCGCGACGAGTTCCTCGATGCGCTCGATGGCTTGTTCGAAGGGCAGGTCGGAATCGGCGGGAGTCTGGCAAGTAGGGGTCTCGGGGTCCATCGCGGTGGGGGTGCCGCAACGGCACCGGGCGGAAGAAAGCCGAGAGTGGTGAGGAACTCAACTCCCTTGGCTTTACACGGAAATTCACATTTCCTTTAGAACTGGCCTTGCTTCTGCTGTGGGGGCACTCTTGAGTTTGAGGCACCCCCCGAGATATGCTGTTCCAGGATTACGCGCCCGAAGGATTCTTCGACGAGATGTTCACCGAGGACGGTTCGGTGCGGCCCCACTATTGCGCGGTGGCCGACGGGCTGAACGGGATGGAGCGAACCGAGTACCAGCAAAAGCAGGAGGCAGTGGAAATGGCCTTCATGCGGGGTGGGGTGACGTTCACGGTCTACAACGACACGCAGGGGACGGAGAGGATTTTTCCATTCGACTGCGTGCCGCGGGTGATCTCGGCGGAGGAGTGGGAAGTGGTCGAACGCGGGCTGATCCAGCGATTGACGGCACTCAATCTGTTCCTGCACGATATTTATCACGAACAAAAGATCCTGAAGGACCGGGTCATTCCCGCCGCCCATGTGCTGAGCGCCAAGCATTTTCGGCGTGAATTCATGCATTTTCAGGTCCCTCGGGACATTTATGTGCATATTTGCGGAACGGACATGATCCGAGACCGCGACGGACGGTACTTGGTGCTGGAAGACAACCTGCGCTGCCCCTCGGGTGCCAGCTATATGCTGGAAAACCGGTCGGCCATGAAGCGCGCGTTTCCTGAGATGCTGCGGCAGGCTGGAGTACGGCCGGTGGACGACTACGCGCAAGCACTGCTGCGGGCGATGCAGTACGTCGCCCCGCCGTCGAGCCGGGAGGGCGACCATCCGAATGTCGTGCTGCTTACGCCAGGCGTCTTTAACAGTGCGTACTTCGAGCATGCCTTCCTGGCGCGGCAAATGGGCATTCCGATCGTCGAGGGCCGCGACCTCGTGGTCCGCGATTTCGCGGTCTACATGCGCACCACCGCCGGACTGGTGCCGGTCCACGTGATCTATCGAAGAATTGACGACGATTTCCTGGATCCATCGGTCTTCCGGGCCGACTCGCTGTTGGGCGTGCCCGGCTTGGTCAATGCGGCGCGCGCCGGCAACGTCACGCTCGCCAACAGCATTGGCACCGGGGTGGCGGACGACAAACTCATCTATTACCACGTCCCGCGCATGATTAAATATTACCTCGGTGAGGACGCGCTGCTCGAGAACGTCGATACTTACCTGGCCTCGGAGGCCAAGGATCGGGAGTATATTTTGGAAAACCTGGCGAAACTGGTCGTGAAGTCGGCCAACGAGGCGGGTGGGTACGGCATGCTGATGGGGCCGTGGGCGACCGCCAAGGAGATCGAGGAATTCCGAGCCCAGATCGTGGCCAATCCGCGCAATTTTATCGCGCAGCCGCCGATCTCGCTGAGTCGGCACCCGACTTGGGTGCGGGAAAGTGGGACCTTCGAGGGGAGGCACATCGACCTGCGGCCGTATATTTTATACGGAGAAAAGATCACGGTGAATCCGGGCGGGCTGACGCGAGTCGCCTTGCGCAAAGGCTCGTTGGTGGTGAATTCGTCGCAGGGCGGCGGATCGAAGGACTCCTGGGTGATGCGCACCCCTACGGGAGGGATTTCTGCGTAATGGCCACACTCCCGGAACCACAGGAGCTGCCTGCCGCCGTCGATCCAGCGCCGGCCGCGGTGGCGAGCTCCTACCCGACTACGATCATGCTGTCGCGGGTGGCGGCGGCCTTGTATTGGATGGGACGGTATCTTGAGCGGGCGGAAAACCTGGCGCGTCTGGTCGATGTCAACATTCAACTGCTGATCGATTTTGGTTCGATCGACGACCAGCGGGTCAAGGAACACTGGATCCCGGTATTGCGCACCGCGGGGGACGAGGAGCTCTTTTTTCAGCACTATCCGAAGGCCGACAGCGCCTCGGTGACCGAGTTCATGACGTTTCATCGGGACAATCCAAACTCGGTTTTTAGCTGCGTGTGCGCTGCCCGGGAGAATGCCCGCCAAGTCCGGGACCAGATCTCCCTGGAAATGTGGGAAGTGCTCAATGAAGTGTATCTCTTTCTCCAGTCGCGTGACGCCCAGCAAGTCTGGCGTGACGGTCCCGGTGCCTTCTACGACCAGATCAAACGGTTCTCCCATTTGTTTCAAGGGTTGACCGATGCCACGTTCTCCCGCACCGAAGGCTGGGAGTTTATCCAGTTCGGGAAATACCTCGAGCGCGCCGACAAAACGACCCGCATCCTCGATGTCAAATACCACATCCTCCTCCCGCGAGCGACCGATGTCGGCGGTGCCGTCGACACCGCACAGTGGCAAACGGTGCTGCGTTCGACGAGCGCCCTGGAAGCCTACCGCCGGTTCTACGTCACGGAAATCCTCCCGCTCAAAGTCGCCGAATTCCTCGTCCTCTCGGACAGCTTTCCGCGCTCGCTCCGGTACTGCCTGGCCGAACTCGAACATTCCCTCGGCAGAATCGGCGGCCCGCGGCGACTGGCGCTCCCACCCAGCGAAGCCGAACTCGATTTCCAGCGCCTGCGCAACGACCTGGATACGTTGAGCATGAAAGAAATCGTCGCGAGCGGGCTTCATGAATTCCTCCATGACGCGCAGGCCATAGTCGGGCGGCTGGCCACCCACATCTACGACACGTTCATGCACCACCCGCCGGTCGATCTGGCCGCCGAAATTCGATTCCATCAGCAGGAGCAGCAGCAGCAGCAGCAACAATCAGAACCGCAGTCCGTTCGATGATGGGTACGGCTTGCCGAGATCAGGAATTTCCCGATGGAAGCCGACGCCCGCCCATGGATGATCGTCATCCGTTAATTTAACGACCCACGATCCAGCCACCATGTCTCAAGCCCAGGCCGGCCGGCCCCTGTCTTCCTCCGTTTCCGACGGCATCCGTCTCGAACTGCGGCATCTCACGCGCTTTGAGTACGATGGTCCGGTGCAGGACAGCTTTAACGACGTCCGACTCTGCCCGGTGAGCGATCCATTGCAGCTGTGTGAATCGTTCGAATTGCGGCTCGACCCGCCGGCCGCCGTCCACACGTATCAAGACTTCTATCTCAATCGGGTCGACCACTTCGACCTCCACCACCCGCATGATTTTCTCGAAGTCGAGGCGCGGTCGGTTGTCGAGACTGGCCCTGATCCCAGGGGACCGGTCACGCAAGCCTACCCGCCCAGTCTGCTCGACGACCCGAGTGTCCCGGAAAACTACTTCGACTTTCTGGCGGACTCGCATTTCGTGACCTTGGGCCCTGAAGTGTGGCGCGAGGCGATCGATGCGCTGCCGAATGGCGTGAGTGACCTCTGGTCGGATGCGCTGACCCTGGCGCGACACCTGCATCGCAGCTTCACCTATGTGCCCAGCGCCACCCATGCCGGCACACGAGTTTCCGAAGTCCTGCGCACGCGACGCGGCGTGTGTCAGGACTATGCTCATGTCCTGCTCGCCCTCTGTCGCACCCAGGGGATTCCGGCGCGCTACGTGAGCGGGTATTTTTACGACGCCAAGCGACCGGCCGACCAGCCGGAGGCGTCGCATGCCTGGGTTGAAATCTTTTTGCCTGGGTTCGGGTGGAAAGGGATTGACCCGACGCACGATTGCCTGGCGGATCCCCGCTACGTCAAACTCGCCGTGGGCCGCGATTACGCCGACATCCGCCCGGTCAACGGAACCTATCGCGGCCGTGGCACCCGGAAGCTGACGGTCGAAGTGCAGGTGCGGCCGCAGGGGCATTAAGCAATAGTGCACCTGATGGATGAGGAGGCCGCTTGTCCTAACTCAATGAATTTGCGGGTGTTTCGTGACTTTAGTGGTTCCAATGTCCCTCTTTGGGATAAACAATGCTTTCATCCGTTGCGTTTGGAGGTGATGGCCATAAGCCACCATGCGAGCAGTATTGCCGCAAATAATAGGTCGATAGAGACAGGGTTAAGTAAGGCAAGCTCCGTGAAGCCAACGAGCCCGTGCCAGCCAGCGATGACGCCGGCTGCGGCGGGCGGGACGCGCCGCCCTACCCGGGACCGATGTGCAGATTCAGGATGGGGTGGGACAGGGTGACAGGCATGGGGGGAAAGCCCTTATGCCCGTGCCGGGAGACGGCTGTTCCCTCCGTCCCCCGGCCGTCTCGGATTCTTCATCCCAATTCTTGCCCGGGCGGGCGCCCTGCCTACCCTGACGCTTCGATGGCTGACTCATTCGTTCATCTCCACCTGCACACGGAATACTCGCTCCTCGACGGGATGGTGCGGGCGGCGGAGGTGGCGAAACGGGCGCGGGAATTGGGCATGCCGGCCGTGGCCATGACCGACCACGGCAACCTGTTTGGAGCGATCGAATTTTACCTGGCGGCGAAGAAGGCGGGGGTCAAACCGATCATCGGCTGCGAGGTGTATGTGGCTCCGGCGGAGAAGTCCCTCCGCAAGGAGGTTCCCGGTCGACGCCACGCCAACCACCTCACGCTGCTCGCCGCCAACGAGACGGGGTATTCGAACCTCGTCAAACTGGTCTCGCGCGCCCACCTCGACGGCCAGTACTACAAGCCGCGAACTGACCGTGCCGATCTGGCGGCCTTTCGCGAGGGGTTGATCTGCCTCTCGGGTTGCCTGGCCGGCGAAGTCAACGAGTTCATCCAGCAGGACCAGACGGAAAAAGCCCGCGAATCGATCGCCTGGTATCGCGAGACTTTCGGGGAGGATTATTATCTCGAACTCCACGACCACGGGCTCGAGGCCCAGACGAAATGCAACCGCCAGCTGCTCGCCTTCGCCCGCGAGTTCGGAATTCGTCCCGTGGTCGCGAACGATGTCCATTTTTTGCATCGGGACGACCATGAGGCGCACGACGTGATGATCTGCATCGGCACCGGGACCCAGCGCGATCAGGAGAACCGCCTGCGCTATTCAGAGGAAGTCTACTTCAAGACTGGCGAGGAGATGCGCCGCCTGTTTCGGGAAGTGCCGGAGGCGTGCGACGCCACCCTGGAAATCGCCGAAAAGTGCGATCTTAAACTGCACCTTGATTCCACCAGCACGGCCAAGTACCCGCAGTTCGGATCACCCGACGGCAGTCCGAGGGAGGCCTACTTCCGCCGGATCTGCCACGAGGGATTGGTGTCCCGCTACGGGGCGGATCGCGCCGCGCAGGACGAGGCGCTCCGCGCGCGACTCGATTATGAAATCTCCGTCCTGGAGAAGATGCAGTACCTCTCGTACTTCCTCATCGTCTGGGACTTCATCAAGTGGGCGAAAGACCAGGCGATTCCCGTCGGTCCCGGCCGCGGATCAGCCGCCGGCTCGCTCGCCGCTTATTGCCTCGGAATCACCGATCTCGACCCACTGCCGTTCAACCTGCTCTTCGAGCGTTTTCTCAACCCGGAACGCGTCAGTCCGCCGGACATCGACGTCGATTTTTGCCAGTCGCGCCGGGGCGAGGTCATCGAGTATGTGCGCCGCAAGTACGGTGAGCGCGCGGTCAGCCACATCGTGACATTTGGCACGCTGGGAGCCAAATCGGTGGTGCGGGATGTCGGGCGCGTTCTCGGCTGGAGCTACGGCGATGCCGACCGCATCGCCAAAATGATCCCCAATGAGATCAACATCACACTCAAGGACGCCCGCTCGAAAAACCCGGAATTGGCCGCCGCCATCGCGAACGAAGCCGCCACTTCCGAGCTGTGGCAATACGCCACCAAGCTCGAAGGCCTGACGCGTGGCACCGGAGTGCACGCCGCCGGCATTGTCATCGGCTCGACTGATCTGGACGTCTATGTGCCGCTCACCCGCGGCAACGAGGAGGAAGTGGTCACGCAGTACGCCATGGGACCGCTGACCGAGCTCGGCATGCTCAAAATGGACTTTCTCGGGCTCAAGACGCTGACGGTGATTGATGACACCGTTCGGTTGATCCGCGAGCGCCACCCGGACTTCGACATCCGAAGCGTCCCGTTCGACAACAAGCCGACTTACGAACTGCTCAGCCGCGGGATGACAACGGCCGTGTTTCAGCTCGAATCTGGCGGCATGATGACGACCTGCAAAAACTTCGGTGTCGAGACCATCGAGCACATCATTGCGTTGATCGCCCTCTACCGTCCCGGTCCGATGCAGTTTATCGGTGACTTCATCGACCGGAAAAAAGGGAGGCAGAAAGTCGAGTACCTGCATCCATTGCTCGAGGAAGTGAGCCGCGAAACGTACGGCATCCTGGTGTACCAAGAGCAGGTGCAGCAGGCGGCAAACCGACTGGCGGGCTATAGCCTCGGGCAAGCGGACATGTTGCGGCGGGCCATGGGCAAGAAGGATGCGGAAAAGATGGCCAAGGAGCGCGTCAACTTCGTGGCCGGCTGTGTCGCCACGAACAACATACCCGAAAAGCGGGCTCACGAGATCTTCGACTTGCTGGAGAAATTCGCCCAGTACGGCTTCAACAAGTCCCATTCCGCCGCCTACGGCTTGCTGACGTACCAGACGGCCTACTTGAAGGCCAATTTCCCGGTCGAGTTCATGGCGGCGGTGCTGAGCAACGAAATCAGCAACACCGATAAGATCGCTGTTTTCACGTCGGAGTGCGCGGCGCTGAAGATACGCATTTTGCCTCCCGATGTGAACAGGAGCGGCTTGGTTTTTCAGCCCGAGCGCACCAACGGCCGCCGCGCGATCAGGTACGGCCTGGCCGCCATCAAAAACGTTGGCGAAGGGCCGATGCAGCTGGCGCTCACCGAACGGGAGGCCCATGGTCCGTTCAAGTCGGCGGAGGATTTTGCGACGCGCCTCGACGGGCGGTCCTGCAACAAGCGAGTCTTGGAAAGCCTGATCCGGGCCGGTGCGTTCGATTTCACGGGCGAGGAGAGGGCCTCCATGTTCGCGCGGGTCGACAGCGTGATCGCCTCAGCCTCGAGCACGCAGAAAGACCGCGAGGCGGGGCAGGGGAGTCTTTTCGACATGATGGATCTGGCCGCGGCGCCGGTGCGGGCCGTGGCGGGTGAGGAGGCGGCCGCGATCGCCCCATGGCCGCAGGAACAACGGCTCGCTGATGAGAAGGAGTTGCTGGGGTTTTACGTGAGTGGCCATCCGCTTGAGCCGTGGCGCGAAGTGCTCGACGGCGAGACGTTTTCCCGCATCGCGCAAATCGACGAGTTGGAACTGGCCCGCAAGGGCAAAGAAGGCTGGTGGGAGGGGCCGCGGTACAGCTTTGGGGTGCTCGTGCAGGATGTGGAAATGCGCTTCAGCAAATCCAGCGGCAATCCCTTTGCCATTCTGCGCGTCGAGGACTTTACCGGAAGCTTGGAGACCATGGTCGTCGGGAAGAGTTATGAGCGCGTCCAGTCAGCCGGTCTGATGCGCAAAGGCGCCGTCATTGAACTCGTCGCCCGCATCGAACTCGATGACCGCACGGATTCCCGCCGGCTCAGCGTGCTAGACGTCAAGGAGCTGAACAAACCTCGGGCCTCCCGCGGAGCGAAGAAGAATGGCGCGGCGACCGCGGATGCCACAGCCAAGAACCGCGAGCGACGCGCTCCCGCCGCCCCGGCGGCTGATCCCGTCCTCGAACTCCATATCGCCGAACACAGCACGCTGGACGACCTCCGACACCTCAAGGAATTGCTCGCCGATCACGCCGGTCCCACACCGTTCGTGCTCGTTTGCCACCATCGCGATCACGAAGTCCGCCTCCGCCCCGGTCAAGGCCTCGGCATCGCCCTCACCCCAGGCGCCCGCCGCGACCTCGAGCCGTGGCTTGCGCAGGGATGAAGCTAAGCACCGGGATGGGAACCACGAATCACACGAATATCACGATCACTCGGGAAATCGAGACCGTTATCGGATGGAACGCCCTTACCGCCGACGCGCCCTGGAGGTCGCGTCCCACCTCCATGCCTTCTCCCCAACGTTCCTGCTGGCGCTATTGGGCTGAGTGCGTTTTTTTTCGAGGACGGCATGAAGAATAAACCCAGGGATAGAGCGGCCAACAGGGCGTCCTCGCCGACCCGAGGCGATGTCGCATCGGAAGTAGCGGATGCCTTGCTGAAAGCCGCGAGGGAGTTGTGTGCCGCGCTGAGGCCCCTGAGGTTCGGAGCGCCGGTCACGCATGTGTACAATCCATTGGAGTATGCGTGGGAGGCTCATGCAGCTTACGTGCGGCGGTTTGCCACCGGCCAGCGGCGCGTGGTCTTCCTGGGGATGAATCCCGGACCTTTTGGCATGACTCAAACCGGAGTGCCGTTTGGGGAGGTCGAGGCAGTCAGTGGATGGATGGGCATCCACGCCGCCGTGTCGCGTCCGATCGCGGAGCACGCGCGTCGGCCGATCGAGGGATTCGAGTGCCGTCGGTCGGAGGTGAGCGGCCGTCGGCTGTGGGGGTGGGCGGCCGAGCGATTCGGACCACCGGAGGCATTTTTTTCCGACTGCTTTGTCGTGAATTATTGCCCACTCCTTTTTTTGGAAGAATCGGGTCGAAACCGGACACCCGACAAGATCCCGGCCGCCGAGATGGATCCGGTGACCCGCGCTTGTGACGCGCACTTGGCGCAGGTCCTTCAATGGCTCCAGCCGGACTGGGTCCTGGGTGTCGGTGGGTATGCGGAGAGTCGGCTCCGCCTCGTCGCCCCGTCCTCTGTTCGCACCGCCCGGATCGGCAGCATTCTCCACCCAAGCCCGGCCAGTCCCGCCGCCAATCGGGGGTGGGCGGCGGCGGTGGATCGGCAATTGGCGGAGATGGGGGTGTTTTGAGAGGGAGGGAGGGGGAGGGACAAACGGAGAGGGGAAGGGGGAGGGGAGAGATTAAGATTATGATGAGGAGGGATTAGGCCTAAGAAGGTGGGGGGGAGGGGGGTTACATTTCTCAGCTGGCGGTTGCGCTGGCACCAGATTGCCGCACACTAAACGAAACCGGAGTTTCGACCCGTAACCCTGATTGTCGTCATGGAAGATCCTGCGATCACCGCCTTCACCGAGCAACTCGCCCAAAATCCTGGCGACTGGTTCGCCCGCGCTCATCTTGCGGGATCTCTTGAGGCTGCGGGAGATCGGCATGGAGCCGCGCAGGTGATCATGGAGGCACCGAGCATGCCGCAAGCCCGCGAGCACATGCTGGCGGCAGTGCGCATCCTCACTCCGGTCAATCCGGCCGCCGCCCTGCCGTATTTGCAGTTGCTCGGTCAGACAGCGGAAAACGCCATGGCCGCTGCCCCGCCGCCCGTACCGATGGCTATGCCGGTGGCCATTCCCGTTGCCGTCCCGGTGGCCCAGCCGATCGACCTGGCTGCTTCCGATTGGGTGACGCCGGATCCGAGCCATCTGGCCGGGGAGATTCACCTTACCGAACGGGTCAAACCCAAATTCAGCGCCACCCGATTCGCGCTTGTGATGGGCGCGCACCTTGTCCTACTCGCCGTGGCGGCCATCTGGGTCATTTCCGAGCAGGCGATCAAGAAAAAGACGGAGCTTGAGTTTGATGCGCAGCCGCCCCGCGTTTCCGCCGCCAAAGGGACCGAAACCGCGGTGAAAATGGCCAAGAAGAAGAGTTCGAGCAGCGCGCCGGCGGCCGCCAAACGCGTACTGGCCAAGAACTCGCTGAGTTCAATCGCCCTCCCGGAAATCAAGACGACTTCGCCACTCACCGATGTGGGCAATCTCACGGCAGGGATGGGCGGCAGTGGGTTTGGGATCGGGTTCGGCGGCACCGGGGGCAATGGACCCGGCGGCAGTGGCATGGGCGGCGGCCGCGGCCGCTTCATGGGTGGCCTGTCCATCGACAGCCGCTGCACCAAGGGCGATCGCGATCGTCGCATCGCGTCCGCGGGGGGCGTGCCTCAAACTGAACGGAATGTCGTCCGCGCCTTGACCTGGATGAAGAACAATCAGAACGAGGATGGATCTTGGGGGGCGAGCAACAAAGCGTCCATGACCGGGCTGTGCCTGCTGAGCTATCTCGGTCACTGTGAGTTGCCCGACACGTCGCGCGAATACGGAGAGACGGTGCTCAAAGGAATTACCTGGCTGATCGATCTATGGATGAAGCGAGAGTTTCTCTCCGAGCACGACCCAAAGAGCAACGCCGCGCCCTATGAACATGGCATCGCCTCTTATGCTCTGGCCGAAGCGTACTCGATGACGCGCTATGGCACCAAACGCATTCCTAATTTGCGGGAGGCCGTTTTGGGATCGATCGACGTGATCGTGAAAGGGCAGGACAGCGAAGGTGGCTGGAATTATGGATACGGATCACCCTCGGGCGGCGGTTCGGACATGTCGGTCTCCGGATGGCAAATTCAGGCGATGAATGCGGCCGCCCATACCGGCATGGAGTTTCCCGGAATCGAGGAGGCGTTTAAGAAGGGAATGGTCTATGTCCAGAATTCCCAAGCGGAGAATGGCGCTTTCGGCTATCGTGGCAAGGAGGGGGCGAAATATGGTATGACCGGAGTGGCGAGCCTGGCATTGATCATGGGGGGGCTTGACCGGGGTCAGGAATTGCGCCGAGCGACGGATTTTATCCGCGAAGAGTGGGGAAAACGGCGGATCCCATTTGAATACGATGCGGCGGAAGCGGAACTCTACGGATCGTACTACGTCAACCAAGTCGCCTTTATGCGCGGCGGCAAGCTGTGGCGCGACTGGAACAAGGCGCTTCAGGAGGAATTGCTCCCGAACCAGAATGAGGATGGCAGCTACAAGGAGGAAGGGGGTCACGGGAGTTCGCATGGCAGCGGCGGGGCCGGTGCGGATGCGGAGATTTACCGGACGGCGCTGTGTACGCTCATGCTTGAGGTCTACTACCGGTACCTTCCCGCCACCGAAAAAATCGGCGGTGGTCTCGGGGGTGACTAGCCCACTCGGCGAAGATCGAGAGTGGGGACTTCGTTCTTGGTTCTTGGTTCTTGGTTCTTGGTTCTTGGTTCGTCGGGCGACTAGCTGGCGCGACGCAGATCGAGGGTGAATGGGTGCGCCGGATTGATCGCGGTCGGCGCGACAACCACCCGGCCCGGAGTATGGCCGACCAGGGTAAAGCGGGTCAGCCGCCGGCTTTCGGCTTCATAGGCGTTGACGGGCAGCGTGTCGTAACTGCGCCCGCCGGGATGGGAGACGTGATACTGACAGCCGCCGACGCTTCGTTCGTTCCAGGTGTCGACCAGGTCAAACGTCAATGGGGCGTGGACGCCGATGGTCGGGTGCAGGCACTCGGGTGGTTGCCAGGCGCGAAACCGGACTCCGGCTACTGCCTCGCCCTCGGTTCCGGTCGGATGCAACGGGAGGGCGTGGCCGTTGCAGGTGACGACAAACCGTTTGCCAGTCAACCCGCGCACGCGCACTTCCAGGCGTTCGAGCGAACTGTCGACGTAGCGGGTGGTGCCGCCGGCGGCTCCCTGTTCGCCGAGCACATGCCAGGGTTCGAGGGCGGTGCGCAGTTCGACGACCACACCGCGTTGAATGAAGCTCCCGA
Source organism: Verrucomicrobiales bacterium (assembly GCA_046155625.1). Classification (GTDB taxonomy): domain Bacteria; phylum Verrucomicrobiota; class Verrucomicrobiia; order Verrucomicrobiales; family V1-33; genus CAJBME01. The sequence continues at coordinate 98,493 of JBJXFS010000313.1, forward strand.
GCAGGGGAAAACGGAACTCGAGGTGAGGCGCGAGCCAATCGAACTCAAACGGTTGTCCCCAAGCCAGCAAGTCGGCCGCGACTTCCGAAATGTCCTGAGCCACGAACCATGGAAGGCAAAAGCGGTCATGCAGCGCCGTGCCCCACCGCACGAGCGGACGCGTGTACGGCGTATTCCAAAACACGGCGACCAGCGCGCGGAGGAGCAGTTGCTGGACCAGGCTCATGCGCGCGTGGGGCGGCATTTCAAAGGCGCGGAGTTCGAGCAGCCCCAAGCGTCCAGTGGGTGAGTCGGGGTCGAACAATTTGTCGATGCAAAACTCCGCGCGGTGCGTGTTTCCCGCGGCGTCGGTGAGCAGGTGGCGAAACAGGCGGTCGACGAGCCATGGCGGCACTTCGACACCCGGGTCGGGTAGTTGGGCGAAGGCGAGTTCCAGCTCGTCGAGCGAATCGTGGCGCGCCTCGTCGATGCGCGGGTGCTGGCTGGTTGGTCCGATGAACAATCCGCTGAAGAGATAGGAGAGGCCGGGATGGTTTTGCCAATACGCGATCAGGCTGCGCAGGAGATCAGGCCGCCGCAGGAACGGGCTGTCCGCCGGGGTCGGGCCACCGAGCACGATGTGGTTGCCGCCGCCGGTGCCGACGTGGCGTCCATCGATCATGAATTTTTCGCTGCCGAGGCGGACATGGCGCGCCTCGTCGTAGAGGGTGGTTGTCAGACTGACCGCCTCGCCCCAGCATTCCGCGGGCGGCATGTTGACTTCGAGCACGCCGGGGTCTGGGGTCACCTTGACGTTGAGAAGGCGAGGGTCGAAGGGCGGGGGAGTGCCTTCAAGGATCACCGGGGTTTGGAGCGCGGCGGCCGTTTCTTCGACAGCCGCCACGAGGTCCAAATAATCTTCCGTGGTGGGCACCGGCGGGAGAAAGACATGCAGCGTCCCATCGCGCGGTTCGACACAGAGCGCGGTGCGGATAATCCACGGGGCGGACTGCTGGGGCGCGGGCGGCCGATCCACCGGCACCGAGGCTTGCCCCAGGTTGGGGGCGGCCGAAGTCCCGGCTGCTCGCCGGATCTGCCAGTCGTCGGGCGACGGCAGGGGCGCGCTGAAATCCGTCAGTGGATCGGTCTCGTGGACGAACGGGTATTCGTGCTCCTCGACCCAGGGGAGGGATTCAAGAGGCAACCGCAATCCCATGGGTGAGTCGCCCGGCCCCAGGAACAAGTGGCCGCGACGCAGGAACCACGGTCCGCTCCACCATCGGCCGCGTTTTCGCTGGAGCGGCAAGGCATAGCCGGTGACGGCCTCAAGCCCGGTTTGGAACAGACGACGGAGCCGATCGTTTTCCTCCGCGTCCTGGAGGTGGGCATTGGCCGCATCGACGTTGGCCGGCAGTTTGTTTTCTCTCCAAAGGTAATAAATCTTGTCTTCATAGGCCGGGATGACGTGGGCGGCCTCCGCACCAAGGACACCGGCCAAGTGACCAATAAACGCCTTGGCGTCTGACGACCCGTGCCCATGAGGCTGACCCGGTTCGGCCAGCAGGCGATGATCCTGCCACAGCGGCTGTCCGTCACGCCGCCACCAGGCGCCATCGGCCCAGCGCGGCAGCGGTTCACCGGGATACCATTTTCCCTGACCATAGTGGCGAAGACCACCCGCCCCGAACGCCTGATGGAGCCGCCGCAGCAAGGCACAGGAAAGCTGGCGTTTGTCAGGCCCGAACGCGTGAAAATTCCACTCGGCGCCCTCCATGTCGTCGATCGAGACGAAGGTCGGTTCTCCCCCCATCGTCAGACGGACGTCGCCGGCTCGCAGATCGAGATCGACGCGGTGACCGAGCGCCTCGATGGCGGCCCACTGGTCCTCGGTGTAGGGTTTCGTGACGCGCGGGCTTTCGTAAATCCGCGCGATGTGCATGTGGTGTGAAAATGTTGATTCGCAGGCTTCCGTGGTTCCTGTGATGGGGGCGGCACTCTGCGGCTCCGGAGTGCAAGCCAAGGGCAAATGCCCTTCTCCGGCCAGCAGCCCCGACGTCGGGTCGAGCCCGATCCACCCGGCCCCCGGCAGGTACACCTCCGCCCAGGCGTGAAGGTCGGTGAAGTCGGACTCCGCGCCGGTCGGGCCGTCGAGCGATTTCACATCAGGCTTGAGTTGAAGCAGGTATCCGGAAACGAAACGGGCCGCCAATCCGTGGTGGCGCAACACCTGGACAAGGAGCCAGGCTGAATCGCGGCACGACCCGGAGCCCAGCGTGAGCGTTTCCTCGGGCGTCTGCACGCCCGGTTCAAGTCGGATGCCGTAGGCGATGTCTTTCCACAGCCGCTGGTTCAGGGCAACCAACCAGTCGATCGTCGGCATCGGGGCGCGCGAAATCGAGTCGGAATAGGTTCGAAAGCCCGGCGTCAGAGGCCCGAGCTCGAGGAACGGCGCCAAGTCTTTGGCAAGCAATGATTCGTAGGCAAAGGGGATCTGGCTGGCACTCTCCTCCAGGAAAAAATCAAAGGGGTTGTAAACGGCCATTTCGGCGACCAGGTCGACCGTTACGGTGAGAGAGCGAGTCTTTTCAGGAAACACAACCCGGCCATGCCAGTTGGAAAATGGATCCTGCTGCCAATTGAGGAAATGGCCTCCCGGTTCGATGGCCAAGGCGTAGCTCAGCACCCGAGTTCGGCAATGCGGCGCCGGCCTCAGCCTCACCACATGGGGAGAGTGGCCGACCAGTCGGTCATACGTGTAGCTGGAGCGATGGTGGAGCGCGACGTGGATCGCCATGGTCGAGGGGGTGGACGAAGGGTGGCCCAATCCTGAGCATTCGCGATGCCGGATTCTTGGGTATTTCCTGGAAGATTTGGCATGATTGAGCGCGAGGAGGGCGGAAGGCGGCGGTCGGCGGTCGGCGGTCGGAGGGCGGAGGGCGGAGGGCGGTATTCAGTGGTCCGTATTCAGTGGTCGGTATTTAGCGGGAAACGGGCGTGGCCCGATGGACGGTCAGAGTAACGAGCGAGGAGTGCAGGTTGGCGGGCTGTCATCTCTAGCCAACGCACAACGTCGCGACATCCAGCCGGCGATTCCCCGGCCACCGACACACCAATCCGTACGGCAGGCCCTGCTCCCGGCAGAAGGGCGCAACACTTTGCCCACTCCGTTCAAGAAGCCGCAGCACCGTGGCTCGGTCTTTGGCTCGTTGATCGTTCGCTCGCATGCCAGAGCCTGCCGCCGCCGCCGCCGGTCGGCCTCAAAATCCCGCCGCGATTCCGTCGCCCGGATATTCCGTACCTGCCTCTCGCTAAGGGAACGAAGGACGCGAAGGCGAGAAGTGAGCCCGCGCCCAGAATAGCCAGTCAGTTACCATACGATCCTTTGGCACTCCCCGCCTCGTGCGAGAGTTTTTCCCAACGGCGAAACATTCTTTCTGATAGGAATTTGCTTCTGCTGGCCGGCGCTGGGAAGGGCTGCCTGGGTCATGTGAGTGGGGTGGGAAGGGGTCGGGGGAGGGAGGGGATCAAAATCGTAGGAAAACTGAGGGTGGGGAGGAGATTTCCGGTGCTTTTGGGCGGGCTGAGTGGAGGAAAATGGGTGGGGCGACTGGATTTTCTGTTTTTGGAACAATAGGGATTCGTTCCGCGTTGCCAAGATTTTTTGGCAGCGGATTTCGTGTGGGTGGCCGAGACGTGGCGAGGTTCAGGATGGGTCGAGGACCAGGGTGCGATTGTCGTCGAGGCGGATTTCCTTTGGGACCCAGTGGGTGGAGGCGATGTCTTCCGGGAGAATCGCCTGTGGATTGGTGACATCGGCGGGGATCCGCTCACGGATGGCGGGCCCAGGGGGATCGATGGGCTCGAAAGTGTCGAGGTCGAATGGAGGATCGGGCGGTGGCGGAATGTTGACAAGGCCCTCCCAGAGGCCGTGGAGACGGAGGAAGAATTCGATGGCTTCGGGACGGATGAGGGACTCCACTCGGCGGAGAGCGCCGTGGCAGTGCGGGCATTGGAGGGGATCGACGGCCCAGACGGCTTGGATGAGGTCGCGCCAGAGGGGGCGCATGGCGCGGGCGGTGACTTTTTCGGGTGGCGGGATGAGCAGGATTTGGATGGCCGCCGCCTGGGGTTTTTCTGGTGGCGGCTTCTTGGTGCGGGGTGGGGGTACGACGATCAGGTGAGCGGGGCGGGCGGAGCCGCGGGAGCGGTTGGAATAGAGGCCGTAGTAACGGATTGTTTGTTGCCCTTTGGGAGGAATGTGATCGACGACAGCGGCGAGGAAATCGGTGGCGGTGAAAACCTGGAAGTTGGCCTTGGTGTGATAGGAGCGGCGGGAGCGGTAGATGACGGTTTGAGTGTCGGGGTTCCAGGTGATTTTCTGGAGGGAGAACGGGGCGCGGAGGAGGTATTCCGCCAATCGTTGGCGGCCCTTTACGTCCGAAGGGCGGACGAGATCGGTATCGGCGTGGACATGGAAGCCGCTGTTTTTCCATGAGAGGAGGTCGGCGATTTTCTGGTCGCTGAGGAGTTTCGCGGTGTGGAGGGCGTGGAGGAAGCGATGGCGGAAGAGTTCGGTGAGTTGGCTGAGCGAGTGATCGGGCAGGCAGTTGAAGCGGCCCTGGGCATCGAAGAGCCCATGGGCGGCGAGGACGTGGAGGTGTGGGTGGAAGACGAGGTAGTCGCCGAACGTGTGGACAGCGGCGGCGGCGGCGAGGCGGCCGTCCGGGACGTTGAGGACCGTGCGAAAGGCGTCGCGCAGGCAGGTGGTGGCGGTGTGGAAGAGGTGGGTGAGCAGCTGGCGGCGTTTGCGGAAGATTGGGCGTAGGAGTTTCGGGATGGTGAAGACGAACTGACGGTGGGGAACGGGCAGGCAGACATGGTGGGCGATCCAGCGGGCGGACTGGAGGGTGCGGCGCTGGTGGCAGGCGGGGCAGAGGTGGCGAGTCTTGCAGGTGAAGGCGAGCAGGTGCTGGTGGCCGCAGCCGGTGCAGACGAGGCGGGTGAAGCCGGCGGCGAGGTCGCCGCAGCGCATGAAAGCTTGAACGGCAGCGACGGATTGGGGCCGGAGCGGACCCAGGGTGGGGCGGTACTTTTTTTCGTAGCCGGAGAGGAAATCCTCCCAGTTGAGGTGGACGATGTGCCACAGGGGCGAGGCGCGGGGGTGGCGCGGGTGGTAGATGGCGGGGGAGGAGGCCAAACCGCATGGTGTTCAAAAAGACGCATTCAGCAAGTTTATACCCCGCCGGCTACTCTTTCAGGGGGGCGATTCTTCGAGGGAGATTGTTTGAGGGGGTGGTTCTTTTGGTTGGAAGGGGGTCATGCGGGTCACGCAGGCTTCATCCTCCGCGCTCAAGGTGGCGTTGTTTCGGTCCTTGTTTCGGGGTCATGAAGATGTATGGCCGAGGCGGTTTGAGAATGTGAAGACCGGACGGGCCGGGTACGCCCCGGTGTGCGGGAACGAATGGATCACGGGGGTATGCGAAAAGCCGCGTCGCAAGTCTGCGGACTGCCCGCATCAGAGGTGGCTGCCCGTAACGGACGACGTGATATGGAACCATCTGGTCGGGGAAGACGAGACCGGGCGGCCGCTGGTGGCCGGGGTGTACCTGATGCTCCTCGATGAGCGGTGCTTTTTCCTGGGGGTGGATTTTGATGACGGTGAGTCGACATCCCGATGCTGGCGCGGATGTTTGAGAAGCGCGGCCACGCCTATGAAGTGCTGGGCTATACGCTGCTGTTGCCTGCCAGTGCGCTGCCCGGTTGGCCGCAGTCGGTGCCGCTGCCGGTTGATGCGCAGTGGAAGTCGGAATATGCGGCCAGTGTGCGACGGTTGTTGCGTGATGGAGTGGCGCCGTCCCTGGCGCAGTTGTTCGTTCACGCGGCGCGCTCGCCCGAACCCGGGGCGGAAGGGGCGGCCCGCGCCCGGAGCGCATGCGAGGCATTCATCTTTGAGCGGTTGGAATCCCTGCCCTCGGTTCGTGGCCGATTTCGTCTCAACGCACGCCTGGCCATTCCTTTTGACGGTCATAGTGAGATGGAGGTGGATCTGCTCTGCGCGGAGTTGAAAATTGCCATCGAGATCGATGGCGGGCAGCATTTGGGGAGTGCGGAAGCCTGTCGGCGGGATCGGCGGAAAGACCTGCTGCTGCAGGCTCACGGGTACCTGGTGATTCGCTTTTTGGCTGAGGACCTTGGCAAACGATTGGACGAGGTGCTTGACACCGTCGTCCGCGTCCTCACATCGCGATCACGTGACCAGGTTCCAGCCAGCGGGGATCGTTAGGGGATTCTCAAGTCCCCGGGGTGCGGCCGGTGGCTCCCGAAAATGGGACGAAGCGGCGTGCGGCCCTGGCGCTCTTGGCGGAGGCGAAGATCCACCTTTCCCTGCAAGTCGTGCCGGAATCCATTGACGTGTGCCTGCGGCAAACACGCCTCGGCGTCGGGGACGGTGCTTTTGCCGGCCGTTCAGGGAAGCAGGAACTCGACCCACATGAGGTCGAGCAGACTGTCGGGCGGGCCGTCGAGTTGAATGCGCAGGTTTTCGGGGGCGGCGTGGACGTTGGCGTTGGGCATGGGGAGGATGATGTCCTGGTAGTTCGAAGACACCCACCATTCGGCGGCCAGAGATTTTGGATATTGGGGTAAATATCAGATCCAAATACAGAACGCGATGGCAGCCGAAGTTGGGCCACGCACTTTTCCATCGAATGACCGAATTGCATTTGGTGCGTGTCCGCTTTCCGTCCGATGTCAAAATGCTGGAATGTATTTGTTCCAGGAATCACGAAAAGTGGGTGTCTGGGATCGTAGCGGTCTTCTTTTTCAACTTTCGCGTGGCTTGTCGGGCGAGAATTTCACGGGCGGAAGCCCCTTCTTAGAAGAGGCGTTCCGCCTGAAGAGCAGGAATACTTCCAGTCCCAAAGCCTTCGGCTCCCATCGCTTTACCCTAAAAAGGGACGTTTCAACCACGAAAGCCAGGAAACACACGAAAATTCAATGGATTAGAACAAACGACATCCTCATCCATCAGGTGAATGGCGATCATCCGGCAACGCCCTGGTTTTTCGTGTGTTCCGTGTTTTTCGTGGTTCCCATCCCGGTTTGTAGGTTTACGCGATCTGGATGAGTCGTTTGTAATCAGGCTATTGCTTGACAGGATGAAAACGCCCTGGCGGACGCCATCGGTTCTCATTGGGGCTTGACGAACTCTCTGAGGTCGTTTCCACGGCAGGCTGGACCGCTCCGCGGATAGGTCAGAATCGCCGGTATTTTTTGGGCTTTTTAGCGCCGGTCGGGCCGCCGCCGCCGCCGCCCTTGCCGCCGAAGAGGCCGTCGAATTGGCTCATGTCCGGCATGGTGGCGCCACCCAGGCCGCCACCACCGAGTCCAGGGAGATTGGGCATTTTGCCGGCCATGCCTGGCGGGAGAGCTGGCGGGCCGCCTCCTTTCATCATCGCCTTCATCATGCCGGCCATCCCGCTGTTGCCGCGGAACATCTTGCGCATGGTGTTCACGCCATCGAGCAGCTGGTTCACGTCCCTCACCTGAGTGCCAGATCCCCGGGCGATGCGCTGGCGGCGCCGCGCATTGATGATGTCCGGTTTTTTTCGCTCCTCTGGGGTCATGGAGAAAACGATGGCCTCGGTGCGCTTCATCTTGGCATCGTCCACCTTCATGTCCTTCAGGGCCTTCATGCCCGGCATCATGCTCAGGATGCCTTCGAGCGGACCGAGCTTGCGCATGAACTTCATCTGCGCGAGAAAGTCGTTGAAGTCGAAAGATCCGGAACTCATCCGCTCCATCATCTTCATCGCGTCCTTTTCCTCGATGGCCTGGGACGCCTTCTCAACCAGTCCCACCACATCGCCCATGCCGAGAATCCGGTCGGCAAGCCGCTGCGGGACAAAAACATCGAGTTGATCGAGCTTCTCCCCGACCCCGATGAATTTGATCGGTTGACCCGTGACGGCGCGCATTGACAGGGCGGCTCCACCACGCGCATCGCCATCCAGTTTCGTCAAAATGAGCCCGGTGATCCCGACGGCTTCATGGAAATGGGTGGCCACGCTGACCGATTGCTGCCCGGTGGCCGCATCGGCCACGAGCAGTGTTTCCCCGGGGTTCAGGTAAGTCGCGACCCTCTTGAGCTCCTGCACCAAATCTTCATCAATCTCCTGGCGCCCCGCCGTATCAAAAATGACCGCCGTGGCATTTTGGGACTTGAGCCATTCGACGGCCTTTTTGGCGGTTTTGAGGACGTCTTTTTCCCCCGCCTCGGGAATAAAGACCGGCACGCCGATTTCATCCGCCAGCACCTTGAGCTGCTGAATCGCCGCCGGGCGGTACAGGTCAAGGGCCACCAAGACCGGGCGCTGGCCGTCGAGCTTCAATCGATGGGCCAGTTTCGCGCACGTCGTCGTCTTCCCGGCGCCATTCAGACCGCACACGAGAATATACCCCGGAGCATTGAGGTTGAGCGAGGCCTGGTCGCCGCCGAGCAAGCCGCACAGCTCGTCGTGAAATATCTTGATGATCTGCTGGCCCGGAGAAACCGACTTCAATACTTCATCCCCCATCGCGCGGATCTTCACCGCCTCCACGAACGCCTTGGTCACACTCAACTCAACGTCCGCCTCCAGCAGCGCCAACCGGACGTCCCGCACCGCCTCGGCCACGTTTGCCTCGGTGATCTTGCCGTGGCCACGCAGCTTCTTGATCGCGCCTTCCAAGCGCTCACTCAATTGATCGAACATCGATCCACCCTGCCCGCGACTCGGCCGCCGCGCAAGCGGTCGCACCCTCACGGGAAACGACGTCAGGCCGGATCGGCGGTCACCCGGCTCCTGGAAGTCAAGGCCACGGCAGGCTCAAGCGAATCAAGCCCGCTCCGTCCTGAGTGGTCGCCGGTCCCTGCACGGGTGCTGGCCATGTGTCAAAGTCGTCACAAAGCGGAATTTGGAACATATTCATCTTGACTGTGTTCGGGGAACCTGGCTCGCTTGACACCCTGTCCGCATCGCCTACAATCGGACCGATGGAACGAGCCTTTTTCTCTCCCGGTGACATCATCTTTCGCCAGGGAGACAAGTCCGAGCAGGCCTACTGGATTCTTTCTGGAAAAGTGGAGATCAGTATCGAGACCCCTTTAGGGCCCGAGGTGCTGACGACGCTTCAGGAAGGCGAACTTTTTGGAGAGATGGGCATGATCGACGATCTCCCCCGGGAGGCGACGGCGCGGGTCATCGCCCCTACGGAAGCGGAAGTCATCCAGGTGGCGGATTTTCGGGAGCAGATCATTCGCAAGGAAGATCGTCTGATGAGGTATCTCGACACCCTGTTCGATCGGCTCCGTCACACCAATGCTCTGCTCCGGAAGCACCTGGGCAACCGATGGGCCGAAGCGCCGCTGGCCACCGGCCCTCAACCGGACCGATCTCGTGACGTTGTCCCTCCGTTGACGATTTTCCCCACCGAGGCATCCGCCGGGCTGTTTCCCGATGGTTGGGAGCTCATCGCCACCCGGTTTCCGTTTCGGATCGGTCGGAGCAATGATGACGGCTATCCATTCAGCCCGATGGACCTCCCGCTGCCGGATCAACAGCCCTTCGTGGTTTCCCGCTCGCATTGCCGCATCGAGTGCAAGGTGGGCGCGTATTATGTTCGGGACGTCGGCAGTTCGACCGGTACCATCGTGAACGGAGTCGCCATCGGCACCGAGCATCCCGGCCTGACCGCCGCTCTCAAACCGGGGGAAAACACCCTCACGATAGGACCGTGGAGCAGCCGGCATCAGTATCGGATCGTGATTGGCTGAGCGTTCGCCGTTTTATGGGACCTGGTTCAGAGCCCACGCTAGCCGCTCGCGTACCTCGACCGCGCTCAATCCCTGATGGCGCAGGTGGCGCAGAGTGGCCGCGTGGTTACGTTTGGCCAGACGTCGACCCGTTTCATCGCGGACGAGTGGATGATGAGCCCAATCGGGCACGGGCAAGCCGAGGAGCGCTTGGAGGAGTCGGTGAAAGTGGGTGCATGGGAGCAGGTCTTCGCCACGCGTGACCAAGGTGACGCCTTGAGCCGCATCGTCGATGACCACCGCCAGATGGTAACTTGTCCCAATGTCTTTGCGGGCCAAAACGACGTCGCCAAGAATGTCGGTCCTGGCTTGGTGCCGGCCGAATCGACGGTCGGTCCACTCCAGAGGGCCGGTCAATGCGGTGGCGCGGGCGACGTCCATGCGCCAGGCGTGACTCGCGCCGGTGGCCAGTCGGTCATGCCGCTCGGTTTCGCTCAAATGACGGCAGGTGCCTGGATACTGAGGTCCATCGGGTCCATGGGGGGCGTTGACCATGCCGGCCACCTCCCGCTCGATCTCGGCGCGCGTGCAAAAGCACGGGTAGACGACGTTCATGGCTAGAAGGCGATCCAGGGCGCGCGTGTAATCGTCCAGGTGTTCGCTTTGCCTGCGGACGGGTTCGGGCCATGTCAGTCCGAGCCATCGCAGGTCGTCGGTCAGCGCGGACTCGAATTCGGGGCGGCAGCGTGATCGGTCGATGTCCTCGATGCGGAGAATGAATCGTCCACCGGAGCGGCCGGCCGCCTGCCACGCGACCAGGGCGGCCAGGGCATGCCCGAGATGCAGGTAGCCGGTGGGGCTGGGGGCAAACCGGGTGATTTCCGGGCGTCGCGAATCGTCGTCAGCGGCTGGCGGCATGGGGCACCGTGCGCCGGTGGGACACGCGTGCCAATGGGGGAATCGACAACCCAGGAAATTTTGGTTCTTTTGGGCGGAAAATAAAATCGTGGGCTGGGCCAGAAACCATCAGCTCAAGGATTCGTCCCTCTCATAATTTTAATCTTAACCTGAATCTCCCCCAATCCGCTCCATCCAGCGGGTACCCCAACCGGAGGTCTTGGGAGGGAGATTACTTCTTTCGCGCCCCTTCCTTTTGACACGGGCAGTCGTGCTGATACTCTCGACCACACATTCACTGATCGCAGGGGCGCCGGCAGGACGGCTGAGACTCGGCGTATTGCTCCGGGGACCCTTTGAACCTGATGCGGGTCATGCCGCCGAAGGGAGCAAAGACACGACTCACGCCGCCACACCGTCCGCTCCTGGTCTGTGTGGCGTTTTTGTTTCCAGAAGCGCGATTCCCTCACTCTGTTCCATCCATGATTGCCACTACTGATTCTTTCGAGCCGCATTCGAGCGAGCCGCTGCCGGCCAGCACGCGTGTTTATGTCGAGGGCCAACTGCATCCGGGAGTGCGGGTGCCGATGCGGGAGATTCAGCTGTCGGCCACCCGGACGATGGATGGGACGCTGGAGTCGAACGAGCCGGTCCGGGTGTACGACACCTCCGGTCCCTGGGGCGATCCGTCCTTTGCAGGGTCGGCGGAGCAAGGGCTACCGCCCATGAGGGCGGCCTGGATTGGGGCGCGTGGGGATACGGAATGCTACGACGGCCGGACGGTGCGGCCGCAGGACAACGGCTACTTGAGCGAAACGCATGCCGAGTATGCCAGTCGCGCCGAACGCAACCGGTTGGTCGAGTTTCCGGGGCTGAGCGGCCAGCGGCGTCGTCCGCGGCGGGCGTCGGCCGGTCATCCGGTGACGCAGCTGTGGTATGCGCGGCAGGGGATCATCACGGCGGAGATGGAATTCATTGCGATACGCGAAAACCTCCGGCGTGCCCGCCTGGCGGATTTGGCGGATGAGATTCATCGCAGCGACCTCGACGTGCAACATGCCGGGAGCCATCAGCGGACGGACGACGCCTTCACGCCCACGGTGTTCCGGCGATTTCCGCAGCGCATCGCGGCGGAGATCACGCCCGAGTTTGTGCGGGACGAGGTGGCCGCCGGTCGGGCCATCATTCCGGCGAACATCAATCATCCGGAACTGGAGCCGATGATCATCGGGCGCAATTTCCTGGTCAAAGTCAATGCGAACATCGGCAACAGCGCCGTGGCCAGCAGCATCGAGCAGGAGGTGGAAAAAATGCGCTGGGCGACCAAGTGGGGTGCGGACACGGTGATGGATTTGTCGACCGGAAAGAACATTCATGCGACGCGCGAGTGGATCCTGCGCAACAGCCCCGTGCCGATTGGCACCGTGCCCATTTACCAGGCTCTCGAAAAAGTGAATGGCAAAGCGGAAGACCTGACGTGGGAGGTTTTTCGCGACACGCTCATCGAGCAGGCCGAGCAGGGTGTCGATTACTTCACCATCCATGCAGGCGTGTTGCTCCGGTTTGTGCCGCTCACCGCCCGCCGCCTGACCGGCATCGTCAGCCGCGGCGGCAGCATCATGGCCAAGTGGTGTCTGGCCCACCATCAGGAGAATTTCCTCTACACCCATTGGGATGACATCTGCGACATCATGGCGGCGTACGACGTCAGCTTTTCCATCGGTGATGGCCTGCGACCGGGCTCGATCGCCGATGCCAACGACCGCGCCCAGTTCGGCGAACTCGAGGTCCAGGGAGAGTTGACGCGGCGTGCCTGGGCGAAGGGCGTTCAAGTCATGAACGAGGGACCGGGGCATGTCCCAATGCATCTCATCGAGGAGAACATGGTCAAACAACTCGAATGGTGTGGCGAGGCGCCATTCTACACGCTGGGCCCGCTCACCACCGACATCGCCCCGGGCTACGACCACCTCACGAGCGGCATCGG
>JBJXFS010000326.1:0-9554 GCA_046155625.1 Verrucomicrobiales bacterium
TGTGCAAAGCAGGGCATCTGGAGTGACCGGCCCGACGCTCTCGCAGACCGTCACCGATGCCGAAGGCTTCTGGAGCGTCACTGGCGTGCCGGCAGGCAGCGTGCACGTGATCGCCGTTTCCCGCGACGGCCGCCGCAAAGGCGAACGCACTAACATCGCCGCGGTCGAGAACGCGATCAATACCGTGAACGTCACCCTGCAGGCCCGCGCCACCGTGCGCGGCCGGGTCGAGTTCGCCAATGGCGACCCGGTGGCCGGCGCCATCGTCGGCGGGGGCGAGGCGCTCGTCACCACCGACGCGCTCGGCGCCTTCACCGTCGAAGGCGTTCCCACAGGAAACCACTCGGTGAGCGCCGGCCTGGCCGCCGACCCGCAAAGCCCGGACCTGCGACGCCGGTTCGCCCGCCTCGGGTCGGAACACCTGACCGTGCTCCCCGGGGACGAAAACTTCGCTGTCATCCGGTTTTCGCCAGCCGGGCGCATCGCGGGTCAGGTCCTCGACGAAGCCGGCAATCCCGTGCCCAACATCAATGTGGCCATCCCGATTTACATCGACGAACTGAGCGGATCGTTCATGTGGGTGCGGGCTGACGGCTCCGGGTTGTTCTCGTTCGACAATCTCGGACTCGGATCCTACGACCTGAGCGCGCCTTCACCTCCAGTGGAGGAATTTGATTCTGAACAAGCTGCGTCACAGATACTCCAAGGCGACCGGAAACAGGTCGAGGCCGCCGTCAAGGCTGCCTTTGCCGCCTTCAGCGGCGCCAGCAACCCGCTCTTCAGCGGCGAAGGCGATTCCTTCAACCCGAACAACTGGGGGTTCATCCGCGACGTGCCACTCACCTTCGACGGTGAAACCGTCATCACACCAGTCCGCTTCTTGCCGAAAGCCTCAATCTCCGGCGTGGTCAAAAACGGCCAGGGCGTGCCCATCGGCGCCAGAGTCCGCCTCACCGGGCTCGGACCCAAACCAAACGGCGAGCCAACGATGCGGATCAAATCGGACATCGACAGTGATCCCGCGCTCGGAACATTTTCGTTTCCTAACGGAACATTTGTCGGCGACTGGGGGCTGCAGGCGGCCAATCCACTTTTCCCGGTTGTCGTCAGCACGAGCGGCCGCACCACGCAGGTCGATCCGGTGGTCACTGGGGTCGTACTTCAATTCCCCGCGGTGCGGGAAACCAACGGCAGTCTGTCCGGTCAGGTTCTCAATCCGGACGGCACACCGGCCGGACCGGACATCCGCGTCCACATCGACCTGAGCAATGACTTTTTCATCCGCACTGACGCGGATGGCCGCTTTGCCACCACGCGGGGGACGTTCACCCTGCCCGCCCGCGGCTACACCGTGACCGCGCTCGATGAAATCACCGGCGCCACGGGACGGGCCAGCGCCGGGGTACAGGCCGGCCAGGACAACACGGTGACCGTCACCCTGCTCGGCCGGGGCACCGCCTCGGTGGAAGTGCGGTTGGCTGACGGTTTGCCCGCGGCCGGGGCCGCCGCCGAAATCGAAATGAGCGGATTCCCGGGTGGCCGATTCGAGGGGACGACCAATGCCGCCGGACGAATCGAATTCCCGAATGTCTTCGAGGGCGCCTACACCGCCTGCGCCAGCCTGACCGTGGGGGCCACGCGGGTGGCCGGTCGCACGTCGATTCAAGTCCCGCGGGACGGACTCGGCGGGGGCGTCATCACGCTGGGAGGCACGGCCACAGTGCGCGGTCAATTCGTCCGCACCGACGGTCGGTCACCCATCCCATTCGCCAATGCCAACCTGGCGGGGCTCGCCGTTTCGCCCACAGACGCCGAGGGACGCTTCACTTTGCTCGATGTGCCTCTCGGCACCCATCGATTGACCGTCACCGATCCCGCGAGCGGTCGCTCTGGAGTTATCGTGGTGGTACTCACGACGCCCAACGAATCCCGTGATGTTTTGGTCGTCGAAACCGCTCTCGGCACGGTCTTCGGGTTGGTCACCAATGGCCTGGGCATCGCCCCCGTGCCCAACGCCGAAATCGTTCTCATCCTCGACGATCCCTTCGCCGTCAATCGTCGCCGCACGGTGACCACCGCACCCGACGGCACCTATTCGTTCGCCGCCGTGCCCGCGGGAATTTTCACACTCACGGCACGCGATCCCGTGACCGGCCTGCGGGGCGGCGCACGCGCCACCATGGCTCCCTCCACCGGCAGTCTGGAAGTCAACCTCCCGTTGCAGGCGACCGCGTCTGCCACAATTCTGGTCCTCGAGCCGGATGGCGTGACGCCCGCCGACGCCACTGTCCGACTGGCCGGCGATTCCGGTGGACTTTTCGCCGACACCGGTCCGGACGGGCGCGCCCGCTTCGAAAACATCCTGGTCCTGACAGCGAACAGCAGCCCGTACAACATCTCGGCCACGTCTCGCCGCACCGGCGAAACCCGAAGCGTCGCCAGCGGCAGCGTCAGTCCACGGGTGCGCGGGGCCGAGGAGTTTGCCACTCTGGTTCTTCGCGGGGTGGGCACGGTCGAGGGTCAGGTGCTTCAAGCGGACGGCCTCACACCGGCCGCCGGTGCCGAAGTCCGCCTGCAAATGCCCACCGGCAACACGGAAACCGTGGTCGCCACGGCGCAGGGTGCGTTCCAATTCACGAATGTACCTGTCGGTCAGTCGTCGCTGTCCGCCTTCTCGCAGGCACTGGGCGCCCAATCCCCCGTGACGGTCGCCGCGCCGGGTGCCACTGTGACGCAAAACTTGGTGCTCACCGCCAGCGGCACGGTGATCGGTCGTCTGCTTCGCGCCGATGGCACGACCGCCGCTGAGGGGGCCGACGTCATCATCACCTTTCGATCCGCCAGCAATGCCGATGGCACATTTGCCTCGCGGCTCGGTGCCGACGGTCGGTTCAGCTTCGCGCCGGTGACCGCCGGACCGTTTTCCATTGCCGCCTTTCACCCGACCGTCAACGGACTGGCGCGCGCCGCGGGGACCATCACCACCAATGGCGAGGTCGTGGATCTCGGCGACATCCTGCTTGATGAGGCACCGCCGACGGTCGTCGCGAGCATGCCCGGCCCTGGCGACGACGGTGTCGACATCAACTCGACGATCGAGGTGCTTTTCAACGAAGCGCTCGATCCATCGACCGTCGACCCCACGGGCATTTTCCTCCGCAAGGCCACGGGCGGCCCAGCCATTCCAGCCACGGTGACGCTGGTTGCTCCGCCCAACGAATCGGCGCGGCGCCTCGTTTTAGTCGATCCATCGGCGCCCTTGGAAAGCGAAACCGCCTATCAGTTGTTGGCGGTCGATGGCGACCTGCGCGACGCCTTTGGCAGCATCACCAATCGCGGACCGCGCGACCTCGTCGGGCGGGCCTTGGTCACGCTGTACTCCGCCTCGTTCACCACACGTGACCAGCGGCCGCCGGTGCTCCTCAGCTTCACGCCAGAAAATGGGGCTGAACAAGTCGACGGACGCGCCACCATTCGCCTGAGCATTGATGAACCCATTCAGGCCGGCGCGGTGATTGCGCTCACCGGACCCGCCGGCCTGGTCACCGGCACCACCACCCTGGGCGTCAACAGCTTGGTGCTAACCTTCGTTCCGACCGCTCCCTTGCCGCCTAATGCCTCATTCACCATCACTGTCAATGGTGTCCAGGACCTCGCCGGCAATCCGATGGCCAATCAACCGCTCAGCCGGACGTTCTCCACGCTCGATACCCTGGGCCCCGTCCTGGCCGAACTCCGGCTCAAGGACACTCCGGCGCCTCTGGCCAACACGCCGGTCACGCTTCAAGCCGTACTGGCTGCCACCGAGCCGGGTGTCCGCGTTCGGTTCAGTGCCGATGCCGTGACGCTCGCCACCACCGAGGTCGGCGTGCTGGAATTACCCGTCACGCTGCCAGCCACCGGCGCCGTGACCTACCGCGCCCTGGCCATCGACCGCTTCGGAAACGAAGGACCACTCGCCGAACTGCGGGTCACCATTCAGGAAAATCAACCACCCGTCATCGCGTTCGAAAAACTCATCCCGGCGACGGGCCCCGCCGTCCTCAGCGGGTCGGCCGCGCTCATTCGGGTCACCGTCATCGACGACGGTAGCATCGTGACTTTCCGCGCGGCCGGCACGGGTGGCTGGACCGCGCCGTTGCAAACCAACTCGACGGGCGCCCCGATCTTGCTTTCCGCCGTGGTGCCGCCCACCGCCATTCCCGGATCAATTGTCGCCGTGCTCGCCTCGGCCACCGATACCGCCGGCCTCAGCTCGGGCGAACGACGCTTTGAACTCCCCGTCGCCGATGGCACCGCCCCCAGCCTGACGCTCGTGAGCCCGGCCGCCAATACATCGCTCGATCCCGACGTGCCGCTCGTTCTGGAACTCGACGTCGCGGACAACAGTGGCGCCGCCACGGTGGAAATCGCCCTCAGCGGCGCCGTCACCGACTCGCGCACAATTGAAATCACCGGACCGCCCAATGCACCGCAACGCCGCTCGGCGGAATTCGACATCTCGGCCGCGCCCCGGACCGGAGCCAGCTTGACCGCCACGGCCCGCGCCACCGACGCCACCGGCAGGAGCTCGACCGTCACTCGGCTTTTCGTCGTTCCGGACCTCGTTCCACCCGCGCTCGAATTCCTCAATCCGCCCGATGGCTCGAGCGACGCCGCCATCACATCCAACGTCGTCGCTCGCTTCTCGGAACCGTTGGATCCCACCACCGTCAACGGCGACTCCGTGCGCCTCAGCGCCGGCGAGACACCAGTTCCCGGCACCGTTACCCTCACCGGTGGGGGGCGCGACGTGTCGTTCTTCCCGAGCCAAGCGCTCACACTGGACACCACGTACACCGTGACGCTCACCAGTGGCATCCGCGGCACCGATGGCAATCCGATCACCCCCGTTACGTCGACTTTCACGGTCACCACAGGATTTGGCATCACGGCGCCCGCCCCGGGAACCCGCGTCATCGAAGGCCAATCCATCCCATTCGCCGCCGGGCCCGCCACCGCCGGCTTTGAAGGGGTGGTTTACTCGGCCGCCGGGCGCGACTTGGCCGGTGGCCTCGCGCCCACCTTCGGCGCCTCCGTCACCATTCCTTCATTGGCCGACCTCGGAGCGCCGCCCCATCTCTTCGGCGGACGCGCCTTCATCGATGACCTCAGCGGCAACAACCTGGCCCTCGGCCAACCCACCATCCAGTCGTCCACCGGCTTCGGCGGGCCGCCTCAACTCGCCGTCGATGGCAATCGCAACGGCATCTTCAGCGGCGCCAGTGTCACCCATACCAACAGCGACCTCCATGCATGGTGGGAAGTGGATCTCGGCGAGGCGCGCGACCTTTCCCTCGTCCGAATCTTCTGGCGCACCGATTGCTGCGCCGAGCGCAATCGCGTCGCCGTGCTCGCCGCCGAGACGCCATTCAACAATGCGGATTTCACGGCGGCCCAACTGCCCGCCACCTACTCCAACGGCGCCCGCGAGATCTACCGCACCACGGCCGCGTTCGACCAAAACCGAACCAGCATTTTCACCGCCGGTCGGGCGCGCTTCATCCGCATCGCCCATCTCGCCACCAACTTCCTTCACATAGCCGAAGTCGAGGTGATCGGCTCGATCGAGGGAGATCTCACGTTGTCCCCGATCGTTCTGGACGTCCGGCCGGCCACTGGTGACGAAGATGGCGATGGCATGAACAACGGCGCGGAAATCGCCGCCGGCCTCGACCCATTCGTCGACGACAGTGATCTCGATCCCGATGGCGATGGATTGACCAACGCGGATGAAGTGGCCGCCGGCACCAGTCCGTTCAAGTCCGATACGGACGGCGACGGTCTGTCCGATCCGCAGGAATTGACGCTCGGCACCAACCCCATTCTCGCTGACACCGACGGCGATGGTCTGCGCGATGGATTGGAGGGAACCTTCGGCACCTCACCGCTGCTCGCCGACACCGACGGCGACGGGCTCAGCGATGGTTTTGAGCTTGGCCTCGGACGCATCTCGTTCGTCAATGACACGGCGCGCGCGTGGCCAGCCGCCCGCGACGACGCGCTCGCCCGCGGCGGTCACTTGCTCACACTGACCAGCGCCGCCGAAAACGCCGCGTTCATCGCCCTTTTCGGCGCGGATTCGCGGGCTCCGGGCGCCTGGATCGGCCACACCGACCGCTTTATCGAAGGCGCCTTCCGGCCGGTCACCAGCGAAGTAACCACCTTCACCCACTTCGGGCCCGGCGAACCGAACAACTCCGGTGGCAATGAGCATGCCGTCCAGCTGCGAACCGACTTGACCTGGAACGACGCCATCGAATCATCGGCGCTGGCCGCCTACGCGCTCGAAGTTGGCTTTTTCACCGATCCGTTGCTTGCGGACAGCGATGGGGACGGCACCCCCGACGCCGGGGACACTTTTCCCAACCAGCCGAATCAAGCGGTCGTCACCAGCGTCGATGACTTTTCCACGACGGCCGAAGCCGACCGTTTCATCGCCGTGGCCGACTTGCTCGCCAACGACACGGATCCGGAGGACGATCCATTTGACTTGATCGCCATCGGCCAACCCGCCAACGGGTCCGCCGTCTTCGAATCGGCGGGCACCCAGATCCGCTACACCCCACCTCCCGCCTTTTCGGGCATCGATACATTCAGTTACACTGTGATCGAAGCCGGCGGTCTGGTCGGCGAAGGATTGGTCACCATCGCCGTGGGGTCCAATCGGCGCCCGCTGGCCGGCGCCTTCCAACGCGATGGGTTTGCCTTGGAATTCGATGGCACCAATGACTTCCTCCACATTGCCGCCTCCGCAGCCCCCGCCTTGCCCAACTATCCGTCATGGACGATCGAGGCCTGGGTGCGCCCTGCCTCCGTAAGCAACGTTCAATTCCCCACCCTGTATTCCTCCGGCTTCTGGCGGGCTTCGCTTGGATTCCGCAGCACGAATGGTCGGCTGGACAGCTGGATCAATGATACCGCGGAGGTCAACTCAACCGCTTCTCCGACACTCGGCGATTGGACACACGTCGCGCTCGTGCACGACGGCGCCAACCGCCAATTCTTCATCAACGGCGCACCCGCCGGCAGTTTCCCCAGCGCCCGGCCCACGGCGGACGGCCAACCGACGCACCTCGGGGCCGCCGGCGGCGCCTCACCGGAGGGCAGCAGCTTTTTCAGCGGCATCATGGACGACGTACGCGTGTGGGGGACGGCTCGTAGCGCCGATGAAATCGACGCCAATCGATTCGCGCCGCTCACGGGAGGCGAACCAGGCCTGGTCGCCTATTGGGCCTTTGATGAAGGGGAAGGCGCGGTGGCCGGCGACGCGACCGGTCAGGCCGCCGCCTCGCTCGGAAACAACACCGCCGCCGCATTCCCCACCTGGCTGCCTTCGACATCGCCACTTTTCAACGCCCGCCAGGACTTCGGTGTGCTCACCGATCGCGCCACTCCGTTGGTTCTTTCCGGTAGCGACCCCGACGGCAATCCGCTGACCGCCCGCATCGTCTCCCTGCCGTCGCGCGGAAGACTATTTCAGGTCGCCGCCGGGGGTGGTCCGGGCGCTGAAATTGCGAGCGTTCCCGCCACTCTCACTAATTCCTCACGCACTGTGTTTTACCAACCCGACTCAGGATTCACCGGCAGCGACGGATTCGCGTTCCTCATTCATGACGGCCTGGATGAAAGCGACGCGGCTTGGGCCATGGTCAGCGTCACCCCCGCCTTCACCCCCCAGACGGATGATCTCTGGGACGTGAGCGCCGGCGCCACCATCACCAGCAGTTCGGGTTTCCGCGCGGATGCGCCAGCCGTGAACCTTCTCGGTGCCGCGGGCGGCGTCGAGCCGGGCACGGCCCTCTTCGCGGACGGTCAGCCGGCCGGCTTCACGCACTTCATCGAGTGGCAGACTCCGGGATTCGTCCGCCTCGAGGGCGCGCGCCTCTTTGCCGCCGATGTTCCCGTGACGGGACAGCGCGGATTCACGGAAATGCGTCTCTTCGGCCGGCTGGACGCGGAGTCGGAGTTTTCTCCTCTAGCTACTTTCCGACCCGGCGCGCATCCGTATTTCGCGGGACCGGATCTGCAAACATCCTTTGTTTTTCCTCCGACCGTCGCCAGCCAGTTCCGCGCCGAATTCGACCAGTTTGGCGCGCCTCCCACCGGCGGTCCGCGTGTTGTCGAACTCGATGCCATCGGCGAATCGATCGTCTTCACCGCTGTCAATAACGGCACGCCGATTCCGCTGCAGCAAGCCACCGCCAGCGGCACGCAAGGTGGCTTTTCACCCGGCGCCACCATCGATGGAAACCTTTCCGCCGGCTCCGGGTGGGCCGGCGATCTGGGTGGATTCACCCCGGCGGTGATCGCCGTGTATGAGACTGTTTCCGACGTTCAGGCCGCCGCGGACGATGAGTTTCTCTTCAATCTCATCCAGTTCTTTGGCAGTGGTCACTTCATCGGAAATTTCCGCCTCTCCGCCACCACCGACCCGCGCTCCGAATTCGCCGATGGTCTGGCTACGGGCGGCGACGTGACGGCGAATTGGACCGCCTTGGAAGTGACCGCTGTCTCCACAACCGGCGGTGAAACCGTCACCCAACTCCCCGATGGTTCGATCCTCATTGGGGGTGCGGTACCCGGCGGCACGACCTACTCCCTGCGCGGCAAAGGGGTTACCGGTGCGGTGACCGGCTTCCGCCTCGAACTGCTCGAACACCCGTCATTGCCCACCAACGGCCCGGGCCGCGCCGGCAACGGCAATTGGGTGCTCAACGAGTTCACCGTGGCCAAGGCCGCCACCATTCCCAACCGCGCGCCGCGTTCCCTGCCTGATGCGGCGCAAACACCACAGGGCTTTTCCGTCACGACGGGCAATGTGCTCGCGAACGATTTCGATCTGGAAGGCGATCCGCTGACCCTCTTCGACTTCACCCAGCCGGCGGCCGGGACCGGATCCATCGTCTTGAATGGCGACGGCGCGTTCACCTACACCCCGTCCAACCCGGGCTTCACGGGCGATGCCACCTTCACGTACCGCGCCACCGACGGATTCCAACCCGGCCAACCCGCCACCGTGACGGTCACGGTCAATCCCACCGCCGTCGTGGCCTGGAACAATCCCGCCGGTGGCGCCTGGACCACCGCATCGAACTGGACGCCCGCCCGTGTCCCAGGTCCTGAAGACAACGCCGTCATTCAACTTCCCGGCACCTACACGGTCACGCTCTCTTCCGGCACCCAGACGCCGCTGACCTTGACCGTCGGTGGCGAGGGGGCGGCCGTCACGCTTCGCCAATCCGCCGGCACCCTGGCCCCCGCTCAAGCGTCCGTGATCGCCTCGGGATCCACGTACGAATTGACGGGGGGTACGCTGGCGGGAACGGGCGAATTTGCCATTCAGGGGACATTCTTGTGGACCGGCGGCAGCATGCGCGATGCCGGCAAAACGCTCATCGCCGCCGGAGCCACCGGCACCATCAGCGGCGGCGCCAACAAAGACTTGTCGGTCGATCGTGTTCTCGAAAACGCCGGCACCCTGACCGCCAGCGGCGGCACCGTATTCTTTAATA
>JBJXFS010000328.1:0-2711 GCA_046155625.1 Verrucomicrobiales bacterium
CGGAAGCCCGGGAAGCGCTCGCCACCGCCCGCAAGGCGCTGACGGAGGAATCCGCCACTTACGGGCCTCTCGGGCCAGTCCATCCGCCGAATTCCACCGGCCGCCGACTGGCCCTGGCACGGTGGATCACCGACCCCGAGAATCCGTTGACGGCCCGCGTGGCCATGAACCACGTCTGGATGAGGCATTTTGGCAGGCCGCTGGTGTCCAGTGTTTTCGATTTCGGCAAGGCCGGCATGGCGCCGAGGCACCCGGAATTGCTCGACTGGCTGGCCGCGGAATTCATGAACCAAAAATGGAGCCTGAAGGCCATGCATCGACTGATGGTCACCTCCTCTGCCTACCGCATGAAATCATCCGGCGGCGTCCTGGTGGCAGCGAACGAGGCGAAGGATCCTGACAACGTGCAGCTCTGGCGCATGAACGTGCGCCGGGCCGAAGCGGAAGTGGTCAGGGACAGCGTGATTCATGTGAGCGGCGCCATGGACTTCACCATGGGCGGTCCGGAACTGGATCAGGGAGCCGGGGAGTCCACGCTGCGGCGCACCGTCTACTTTCGCCATGCCAAAGAAAAGCTGATGGAATTCACCCAGACTCTCGACGGCCCGGGCGTCTCCGAGTGTTACAAACGCGATGAAAGCATCGTCCCCCAGCAGGCGCTGGCCCTCGCTAACAGTGTGCTGGTCAAGACCCAGTCAAGGCGGCTGGCGCAAGCCATCATGGCGACGCCCGGTCCCGATGGCGACAAGAAGCTGGACGATGCCCAGTTCATCGACCGTGCCTTTACCGCGGTCCTCAGCCGGCCTCCCGCGTCGGAGGAAGCGGGAGCCTGCCTCCAGTTTCTCAATGACCAGACGGCTCTGCTCTCCGACCCCTCCCGGCTCACTCCAGCGGCGGTGGGCGACGCCGCCGCCCAGGCAGCGGCCACCGAGCCGCAGGCACGCGCGCGGGAAAATCTGGTGCTCGTGCTCTTCAACCACAACGATTTCATCTCCATCCGCTGACCATGAGAAACCCGCAAAACACGCAAGGGTCGCATCGCGCGGGCTGGCGCTATCCAGGCACCCGGAGGTCGTTCCTCTCCGATTGTGGCATGGGTATGACCGGGATGGTGCTGGGCTCCCTGCTGTCCAGGGACGGGATCTCCCGAGCCAATGCCGCCGGCCTCCACGGGCCCGCGGCGGCGATGATCCCGCGCCTGCCGGAAATCGCCCCGCGAGCACGCAGCGTGATCTGGCTTTTCATGATAGGCGGCACCAGCCAGATGGAGAGCTTTGATCCCAAACCCGATCTGAACCGCTACGAGGGGAAGAGCATCGACGAGACCCCCTTCAAAGCGACACTGGATTCCCCGCACCTCAAGAAAAACCTGCGCGAGCTGGTGGCGGGCTTGCACAAGGTGCATCCGAAAATCCTCCCGATGCAGGTCGGCTACAGCAAGCGTGGCCAAAGTGGAATCGAAGTGAGCGACTGGTGGCCGCACGTGGGCGGCTGCATCGACGACATTGCCGTCGTGCGCTCCATGTGGACCACCGATAACAATCACGGGGCCCAGCTCCAGTTTCACACCGGCCGCCACGTGCTCGACGGTCAGTTTCCCACGATCGGTTCATGGGTT
Organism: Verrucomicrobiales bacterium; assembly: GCA_046155625.1. GTDB lineage: Bacteria > Verrucomicrobiota > Verrucomicrobiia > Verrucomicrobiales > V1-33 > CAJBME01. Next base: position 1,619 of record JBJXFS010000328.1, read on the forward strand.
CACTACGGGTTGGGTTCGCTCAATGAAAACCTTCCGCAGTTCGTCGTCATGGGCAAGCCGCTCGCCGATTGCTGCGGCGGTGTGGGTGCGCACGGAGCAAATTACCTGGGCCCCGAACACCAGGGCGTGCAACTCGCCATCGACCCGAAAAGACCGCTTCCCTACGCGGGGCCGGGAGCCGACGTGTTCACCGAGGAACAGCAGGCGCAGTTCGGGCTGATCGACCGCCTCAACCGGTTTTCAGCCGTCGAGTATCCGGAAGATGCCGCCCTGGCCGCCCGCATCAAATCCTACGAACTCGCCTTCCGCATGCAGATGGCGGTCCCGGAGATCATGGCCTTCGGTCAGGAATCGGAAGCCACCCAGCGCCTCTATGGGATCGACCAGGCGGTGACCAAACCCTTCGGCGAGCAATGCCTGGCCGCCCGAAGGCTGGTGGAAAAGGGAGTACGGTTCATCCAGATTTTCCATGGCAGCAATGGCGGCGCGGGCGAATGGGATGCCCACGGCGGCTTGCGCCAAGGGCACAGCTCGCTCTGCGGCCAAGTCGACCTCCCCATCGCCGGCCTGCTCACGGATCTCAAACAACGCGGCCTGCTCGATGAAACTCTCGTCGTGTGGGGAACCGAATTCGGACGGACTCCGGGAGGCCAGGGTGATGGCGGGCGGGATCATCACCCCTACGGGTTTTCCGTGTGGCTCGCCGGCGGCGGCATCCGCGGCGGCATCGCCCACGGAGCCACTGACGAAATCGGATTCCATGCCGTGGAAAACCGCCACTACGTCACTGATCTGCACGCCACGGTCCTCCACCAGCTGGGTTTGGATCCGGAGAAACTCACCGTTCCCGGCCGCCAGCGGCTGGAGATGGAATTCGGTCATCCCATCCGGGAGATCATGGCCTGAATGAACTGAGTTCCGGTTAGCCCAAAAAGGGACATTACAACCACGAAAATCACTAAACACACTAACCTGACTTCCCCGGCCGAAGGGCTGGATTGCCCGTAGAACCAAGGGATGGGAAAAATCGCGTGGCTACAAGACGGATTTGGCCCAAGCTGGCGGGGCGGCGAAGAGCTTGAAAAGATTGAGG
>JBJXFS010000330.1:0-10645 GCA_046155625.1 Verrucomicrobiales bacterium
TTTCTCCACGCTCCCACCGCCTACGAGCCCGGGAGGTCTCGTCCCACCTCCAGCTTTAACCGTCGACCGAATCCTATCTTCACAGGTTACAAGTTCTTCCGATTCCGGACACCGTGCCTCACGTCTCAAAATGGTTTGTTCTTGCAATCCGCCTTCCCAATTGGGTCCATCCATGAACCTGCTGGAGCCTGTGGCCCCCATGACGCCGGGCTTGACCGCCCTGATGGCCTTGGCCCGTGCGTTGGGCGCGGAGGCCGAGCTCTCGGTGTTCGATCCATCCGCAACCGCTGATCCGGCGAGCCGAGATCGGCCGCAGGCCCTCGTCGTCGACGCCTGTGCGCTGGCCGACGCCGGGACTTCCGGTAATGGCATTCCCCCTCTCCCCGACGCGCTCGACGGCCACCCTCTCCTCATCCTGGTGACGCGCAGCGGCCCCGAGATGGACACCGGCCTCGCCCGTTTGACCGGCGGCCGGGTGACTGGAGTGGTGGAAATCCCCCACGCCGATGAGGTCACCTTCCCCGAGCCGGCTTCCCCCACATCCCAGTGTTCCAGTGGTGTGCTGGCCGGTCAGCAGTATGCCCGCATACTGAGCCCGGCACTCGGGTTGGTTCTGCCTCCGGGGGCCGATGCGGAAATCGTCATGGAGGTGGCTGGACACCCGACTTTCGTTCGGATCGGAGGGCGGTCGACGCCGACCTTCGTCTGGGCGACGCCCACGGTTTTTGATGTCGAGCGGCCGCTGCCGGCCGAACGCGAGTTCGAAGAGGCGTTGGATGCCTATGTTCCGGGCATCGTGTTCCTTCGCGCCGCGTGTGGCGACCGATGCTGGCACAATCCGGTTCCAGGGGCCGGGCTCGTCATCGACGACCCGCTGCTCCAGCCGAGATACGGTCTGCTTGATTTTGAACGACTGCTCGCCTCGGCCCGCGCGCATCACTATCATGTCACGCTCGCCTTCATTCCGTGGAATGGCCGTCGCACGGAAAAACAGAGGGCTCAATGGTTCTTGGATCACGCCGATTATTTCAGCATTTGCGCCCACGGCTGCGACCACACGCACAATGAGTTTAATTCGGACGATTACGACGACTTGATCCAGCGTAACCATACGGCGCATGCGCGGATGACGGCGCATGCGGAACGCACCGGGATCCCCTGTGAATCGCTGATGGTCTGCCCGCAGGAGCAGTATTCATTGACCGGAATCCGCGCCTTCGCCGACAGCCGGCAGTTTTTGGCGCTGGTCAATGCCGGCTGCATTCCGCGCCGCCTGCCCGAGGCGGTGGTCACTGGTGCCGACGTCCTGCGCCCAGCCCAGGATGCCTTTTTTGGATTTCCGGTATTCAAGCGGCATTATTGGAAAGACATGTCCGCCTTCGCCATGGCCGTCTTCCTCGGCAAACCGACGATTTTGGTCGAACACCACGAATTCTTCGCCGATGGGCCCGGCCCAGTGGAGTCGTTCGTCGAGCGCCTCCGCGCGATGGCGCCCCAGGTGACTTGGGGGCCGCTGGAAAATGTCGTGACCCGCACCCACTGGCGGCGGGTCACCGGCCCCGGCCAATCCGACATCCGGTTTTTCACCGACCGCTTCCAGTTCGAGCATGCCGGCGCCACCGCGACCACCTACCGCCTCCTCAAACGCTTCCCCCCCAGCACCCTGATCGAGGGCCTGCTCGTCAATGGCCGCGAGGTCGCCTTCGAACGCTCCGGCGACGATGTGACACTTCAAATCCAAGCGGACGAACCCACCGCCTTCGAGATCAACGTCCATATCACCCCTGTCCAGCCCAACGCCCAACTCGATCGAGGTCTCCGCTACACCGCCTCCGTCGCCGCCCGCCGCGCCCTCTCCGAATTCCGCGACAGCGTCATCTGCCGCAATCGAGCGTTTCTCCGCGCCGGCAAAGCGCTCGCGAAACGACTGCGATTGACAGGGGGTTAGTATTAGAGGCGTTCTTGGTTCTTGGTTCTTGGTTCTTGGTTCTTGGTTTTAAGGGTGATTGGAGGATTTGAGATAAACGATCAAGCCACCGATTTTTGAGCGAGCTTGGGCAGCAAGCCGGCTCAGATGTTTAAATTGATCCTCCGACAGGTAGTTCTGGTCTAGTGCGACGTAGAGTTGGCTCTGGACCTCGGTGGCGGATCGTTGGGCATATCGCAAGAAACGAAGAAACTCTGGGTTGCTTCCCGCATCAAAGCCCTCGGCTAAATTGTGCATGACGGACCCAGCAGACCGTTGAATCTGGTCTTTCAATCCGTAATCACGGCTGAATCGACCTTCCCGCGTGGCAGCATAGACGGCCTTGGTTAGTTGGCGGGCGAGTTGCCAGCCTTCTATTTCCTCAAAACGACGAATGGCCATTGCTTAACGGGCTTGCAAGCCTCTGGATCCTACGTGCGCAAACGGTTAAGACTTTCGAAGACCAAATTTTTTTCGACACGAATCACGAAGAACCACTTGGTAAACTAAGAACCAAGCACTAAGAACCAAGAACGCCGATGTGCGGCATCGCTGGAATATACCATTTTGTAGCGCAAGAGCCCGTTGAGCGGGGGCTGCTTGAGCGAATGGCGCGGTCGATCACCCATCGGGGGCCGGACGATGAAGGATACTTCATTGATGGCGAACTGGGTTTTGGATTTCGGCGATTGTCGATCATCGATCTGGGCGGCGGGCACCAGCCGATGGCGGATGCGGAAGAATCCGTCTGGGTGGTTTTCAACGGCGAGATCTACAATTTTCCGGAGTTGCGGGCCGAGCTGGAATCGAAGGGTCATCATTTCCGCACGCACTCCGATACGGAAGTCATCATTCATGGGTACAAGGAGTGGGGAACCGGGGTGCTGGGCCGGCTCAACGGGATGTTTGGGTTGGGGATTTGGGACGTGGCGCTGCGGCGGCTCGTGGTGGCGCGCGATGCCATGGGGATTAAGTTGGTGTATTACCGCTTGACAGCCGGCACGCTGACCTTCGGATCCGAAATCCGCGCGGTGCAGGCGGCGTCCGATGAGTCGCTCGATCCCGATCCGGAAGCCGTAGGTCTTTTTCTCCGTTTCCGCTACACGCCGGCGCCGCTGACGATTTACCGCGGCATCCAGAAGCTGGCACCCGGCATGATGCTGGTGGCCGAGGACGGCCGGTGCCGCGAAGAACGGTGGTATGATCATACCCCTCGCCCGTTCGATCCGCCCAAGTCCGACGCAGATGCCGAAGCCGAGCTGCTCGACATCTACCGCGGGGCGGTCAAGCGACACCTGCTCAGCGACGTGCCGGTCGGTCTGCTGCTGAGCGGCGGCCTCGATTCCGGTCTGCTGCTCGCGCTCATGAACGAATGCGGCCGCGACTGGCCGACGTACACCGTGGGCTACGGCGATATTTTCGCCGACGACGAACTGCGCGACGCCGCCGAAACCGCCGCCATCCTGGGGTCAAAGCACACCACGGTGCGGCTCGATCAGGATGAATACGAGCGCGCCCTGCCCGGTATCGTCGCCAGCCTCGAAGAACCGGTCACGTCGTCGTCCATCGTCCCGATGTATTTCGTCTGCCAGCGCGCCCGCGCCGATGTCAAGGTCGCGCTCATCGGTCAGGGGCCGGACGAATTGTTCGGCGGCTACAAACGCCATCTCGGCGTCCACTACGGCGGCGTCTGGCGGTCGCTGCCGTCCGCCCTCCGCCAGCTCGCCGCCGCCGTCGTCACCCGCCTGCCGCGTCTCGACACCCTCAAACGCGGCGCCCGGTCACTCGGCACCGCCGACCGCCTCCAACGCTACCAGGACGTCTTTGCCCTCGCCGCCAACGATACCGTGGCTTCCCTCTTCCGCGACGGCGCCCTGCCCGGCACCCCCGGCGTCGTGGCCGCCTGGCGCGACCTGCTCCCGCAAATGCAGCCGCTCGACGAACTCGGCGGCTTCCAGCTGCTCGAAGTCCGATCGTCCCTGCCCGAAGAACTCCTCATGTTCGGCGACAAACTCTCCATGGCTCACGGCCTCGAAGCCCGCGTCCCGTATCTCGACCGCACCGTGGTCGAATACGCCCAACGCCTCCACTCCCACCTCAAAGTCCGCCGCGGCAAAGGAAAATGGCTCCACCGCCAGGTCTGCCGAAACTTCCTCCCACCCCCCATCCTCCGTCGCAAAAAACGCGGCTTCGCCGTCAATGTCGTCGATGGGTGGTTCCACTCGTCCCTCCAAGGCGCCCTCACCCAGTCGCTCCTCGACCCCCAGTCCCTCATGTACCGGTTCCTCCAGCCCGGCCCCGTCCGCTCACTCCTTGACGCCCATCGTACCGGAAAACAGGATAACCATAAACTCCTCTTCAGTCTGGTCATGCTCGAACAATGCCTGCGTACCATGGCCGGATCCCCCCAGCCGACTCCCCCCATCCCCCTCGCCGTTTAAGCCAGCGGCTCTGGGAAAATTCCCAGTTCTGGAGCTTGATCACTTTGGGTTTGCTTTCGGCAGCGGACCAACTCTCCAAATCAGGTCGACCCAAAAGCATCGAGGTGGGACGCGACCTCCCGGGCGCGTGGGCGGTGAGGGTTTACCGTCTGGAAAATGTCGTCACTTCTCATGAGATGGTCCCTTCAAGCGCGCTCCAAGCCTTGGCCGCTAGACTCTTCTACCGCCTTTCGCTTTTCCCACTACGGGCGCCTCTTCAGAAGGCAATGAGGGGGCAGCGTTCACCACGTCCCCACCGCCTACGAGCCCGGGAGGTCTCGTCCCACCTCCAGTTTCAGGCGATCGCTGAGAACTGTTTGCTAAGGCCAAATCAATTCCCAACTTAAGGCCCAATCACGGTAGCCCAATGGACCCCAATGCCTGCGGTCACCGGCACTTGGCCTTGGCTCGCACAGTAGAGATGGTCAAACTCGAGTGCTGGGATCATTTCCAACTCTTCGGGTGGAACGCCCCAACTGCGAAAAGCATGCGCCTTAAGCACGGGCGGAACGCCCGAGGTTAGAAGGGGATTACGCCCGCCAGAGCGGCGATGCTCGCAGCAGTCCCAGAATTAGCCATGCTCACGGCGAAACGACTTTAGTATCACTGCCGCCACGCAGCAAAAAAACCATGAATAAAGGAGACGACTGGCAGAAGTACTGGGATAAGAGGGCCGAGCAGGCCAGTTCAGATTTTACCTTTGATCGCGGCGAAATCCCACGCACTACCGAGATCGACCGGTTGTCCCATGAGGAACTGCTCGAATTCATCGCCCCTGGTCCCGAAGACGACATCTTTGACGCCGGATGCGGAACCGGCGGAGTGATGCTTTCGCTTCGTCCGTTGGTACGTGCTGTCTCTGGAATGGATTTTTCCGCTGGCGCTGTCGAACGATGCCGATTCAAGCTCGAACAGGCGGGTTACGACGACGTGCGTGCCACCCAAGGAAGCATCACTTCGATCCCGATTCCTGATGCTTCAGTCAACAAAATTCTCTGCCTCAGCGTCTTGCAATATCTGGATGACACCGCAGTGCGGCAGGCCTTGCGTGAATTCTCCAGGGTTCTGAAGCCGGGTGGAGTGCTGGTACTTCACGTCAAAAACCTCGCATCCCTCTACCTCGCGACTCTGCGGATAGCCAAGCATCTGAAGCGGATCCTCGGCAGAAAAACGAAATTAGAACACGTTCGAACTTTCGGCTGGTACCGCAAGGAACTCAGTAACGCCGGTCTTTCCGTTGTCGATTACACCTCGTCAAGCCGGTTCGCGGTCGAGAAGATGCCCACTTCAATGCTTCTCGCGCTACAGCAATGGGAGCTTCGTCATCGAGATCGCTGGTTCCTCCGCGTCCCTCCCATCCGGCATCTGGGTGCCGAACTGAAGTTGAAGGCGGTAAAGACCCCTTGGATTGAAGGATAGGTAACAACAAAAACCTTGCTACCCGTATCCGGTGCATCGCGATCCGTCCGTTTTTCGCTGAACTGCTTACCTGCCAATTTAGAATGCCTGGATTATTTGGGATAATTACAAGACAGTCGCCCGAGAAAGCGCGGGCCGATCTTGAGCGGATGGCGCACAGTATGCACCATGAAGCTCACTACCGGCTTGAAACCTACGCCAATTCCGAGTGGGGACTGTATGTGGGACGGTGGGCGCTGCCGCGGGCGTATGACGACTCGCCCTTTACCCATCCTGAACACCCGGGCAGAATGTTGGCATTCTCCGGGGAGCACTTTGGATGTTTAAAACAAGACCACGCTCCGCTCCCAGGAGAGTCAGCCGCAGAGCTATTTGCCGGTTGGGCGAAAAACGGAATTCAATTCATACGTGATCTTAACGGCTGGTTTTCTGGAGTCTTGGTCGACGAAAACGACGGATCCGCAGTCCTGTTCAATGACCGTTATGGAATGGGGCGGCTTTACATCCATGAGGGACCAGAGGAATTGCTCTTCGCCAGCGAAGCGAAGGCGCTTCTCGCGGTTCGACCACACCTCCGACGATTAGACCGGGAATCCGTGGTGCAGCATTTGGGTTTTTATTGCGCTGGTCCAGGGCGGACGCTGTTTGAAGGGGTTTCATTGCTTCCCAATGCCGCGTTGTGGATCAGACGCCGAAGCGGCGGCCCGCTTGAGAAAGGCGAATACTTTTCCTCGTCGGAATGGGAGAACCTGGATCCCCTGCCAAAACATGATTTCCTCGAAGCCTTTGACGGATGTGTCGACCAGATTGTTCCCCAGTATACCTCCGGTAGGCGAGAATGCGCGCTCTCATTAACTGGAGGTTTCGACACACGACTGGTGATGGCGGCGCTGGACAATGGAGAGCAGGCTCTTCCGTCGTTCACCTTTGATGGGCCGACCGGTGAAATTGTGGATGTCCGAATCGCACGTCGGCTGGCAAACGCAGCCCACTGTCCACATACGCACATAAGGCTTAACACTCAATATTTCAGTGAATTTGAGAGTTATGCCCGCCGTGCTGTCTACATTGCCGATGGCATGCACGATGCCTTCGGCGCCCATGACGTGTTTTTCAACGAGCGAGCCCGGGAGATCGCGCCGGTGCGCTTGACCGGGAAATTTGGAAGTGAAGTAGTGAGGATTCGGAAACTCATTCCGAAATTCAACTGCCCGACGGAACTACTGCAATCAGATGTTGCTGCCGAAGCGGCTAAAGTCCCGCGCCTTGATCGGATCAGCCACCGTGGCGGCGACCTGGCGGGAGTCGTGTTTCGGGAGATTCCGGCCTATGAATTTGGCAGGGTAGCGGTCGAGCAGTCTCAATTAACTCTCCGGACTCCTTACATGGACAACCGGCTTGTCCGATTGATGTTCCAAGCGCCGCCGGAATTGCGCGGGGCGGCTGATTTGCAGGCGGATTACATCCGCAGTCACTCGCCTCGTCTGGCCACCGTTCCCACCAACTTGGGAGGATTGACGACAAACAACCAGTTGCTCAAACGGCTCGTGTATTTGTTTTACCGCAGTTGTTTCAAACTCGAGTATTATTATCTGCATCCGACGCCTCACTGGTTCACACGGATAGACCGGAGACTTCCGTGGCTGGGATTCGAACGCGTGCTCGCCGGAAAGCAGAAGCTTGAACGATATAGACTCTGGTCGCAAGGAATGCTGGCACCCGCGATTCAGGGGATGCTCCTCGACCCGGGAGCGCTCTATGGGGATGTGTTCGACAGGCAGGCGGTGGAGAAAATTGTGCGGCGGCACATGGCGGGAACGCACAACTACATGAGACAGATCAACAAAGTTCTTACGTACGAACTGCTTTTGCAGACTTTGATCAATGGGAAAACCGCTCAGATAAATCGGCAGAGTGCGACGCTACGACAAGCCAGTGGAAACGAAGTAAATCTGGCGCCTACTTGCCAGTCTGCATAGGGAAGTTGCTTAGTTGGAACGGGGATGGCGAGTAGGAATTCCCTTCATGTGCACAGCGGAAATTGGCAGCGGCTCCAATTTTCAAACTGATTTTGTTTCGTTTCGTTTTATTTGATATGCGTACCGAAGAAGTCCACACTCTGATTCTAGGCGCTGGTCCGTCAGGACTGGCGGCTGGTTATGCCTTGGCTCGGGCCGGCCTGAAGCCGGTCTTGCTGGAGCGCGACACGGTGGCGGGTGGTCTGATGCGATCGCTTAGACGAGGCGAGTTTGTGGTCGATGTCGGCCGAAAGGAGCTATATAACCGGCTGGCCAAAGTGGATGCGTTTTGGAACCAGCTGTTGGGCGACGACTACCGCACGTACCCGCATCGGGGAGGGATCTTGTACCAGGGCAATGTCATCGACATGACACCGGCATTCCGCGGCCTGCGTCGTGGGATGCCGTGGCCGATGTTTCTGCGGTGCGCGTGGGATCTGGTGTGGTCGAGGGTGCGCAATGGCTCGAAGCGTCCGAGCACGGTGCAGGAGTACTTTTACCACTCGCGCGGCCCGGCGCTGACCACCATTTTCGCGCAAGGGTTTCAGGAGAAACTCACCGGCAAACGCTGGGCCGAGGTTCCGATGCCCGATAACCCGGACGAGGCGCCCACCCCCGGCTTCCTCGCCACCGTCACCGCCGCGGCCGAACGCGCCTTCTCCCGCAAAGAAGTCAATACGTTCGGCGGCATCTGGAAACACCCGGCCCGCGGCACGGGCCAAATCTGCGACCTCGTCACCCAGGCCATGCTCGACGCTGGCGGCCGCATCGTATTCGGCGCCGCCATCCAGTCGATGCGCGCCGAGGCCGGCCGCGTCCAGGAAGTCGTCGCCACGGTCAACAGCGAACCGGTCGCCTACCACCCGCAGCACGTCGTCTCGAGTGTCCCGCTCGAATGGCTCATCCACATGCTCGACGGATCGTCCGAGCCCGGTCGCTCCGCCCCGGCCCCGCCGCCCAAACCCAAACGCACGGTCATCCTCGCTTACCTCTTCCTCAACGAGCCGCCTCGCATCCCCCACGCGTGGCTCCAAGTCACCTGCCCGTCCACCCGCATCGGCCGTATCACCAATTACACCGCGTTCAACGGCGATATGGTCCCCCCAGGCAAAACCGCCCTCTGCTGCGAATTCTACTGCTTCGGCCCCGATCCCCTCCTCGACCTCGACGACGCCGCCATCGCCCAACTCACCCTCGACGATTGCGCCCGCGCCGGCCTCGTCACCCGTCAGGCGCTAGCCGATTCCCTCGTCCTCCGCCTCCCCGGTGCCGATGCTTCCCAAAATCGTGACAATTGGATGCAGGCGAGCCGCCTCCGCCAACTCAATCACCTCGCCAAATTCTCCAACCTCTTCTGCGTCAATCGTACCGAACTCGACATCGCCACCCTCGCCGGCCTCGAGGTCGCCGAGGCCATCACCTCAGGCTCCCGCGCGGAATTCGACTCCCACGTCGACCCAGCCGCCATCGGAATCAGAAGTGAAGCAAAAGCCTTCTCCTTCGACCTGCCCAAGGGAGTGGGGCAGGGGACAGGCGGTTAGAGAAAAACTACTAAGTAAACCAGCCACCACCGCTAACAAGTCTGAAGTAAACAATGCCCCCAAACATTGCAAGCCTGCTGACTTTAGGTTTCGTGATTTTTCTCTTCCAATGGGATGCGAAAAATGGACCGAAAATGGATTCAGCCTTATGGATCCCGTTCTGGTGGATTACTATTGCCTGCTCCCGCGAGTGGTCAGACTGGTTTGCAATTTTTGGGATCCCCCTTCCGGGAGGATCGTTCGAAGGTGGAAATCCGATAAATAGAGCATTTTATCTCGGGCTAATCTTACTTGGTTTACGTATTCTTTCAAAAAGAAGTGTTCAGATCGGAGGTATATTCGCCAACAACATAATACTAACGCTCTTCCTTGCATACTGCTTTGTCTCCATTGCGTGGACGGAGTTGCCTTTTGTCGCTTTGAAAAGGTGGATAAAGGTGGTTGGGCAACCAATCATGGCTCTGATAATACTCACGGAGCCTGACCCGAAACGCGCTCTTATACAAGTTTTCAAACGGTGTGCTTTTATTCTGCTTCCAGTTTCAATACTCCTTATCAAGTATTACCCTGAAATTGGGCGCGGCTTTGGCGTATGGAGCGGACAGCCGTTCAACATGGGCATTACTGACGGAAAAAATTCCCTGGGCGTCAACTGCCTCCTCTTAGGATATTTATTCACATGGCATTGGATACGAACCTGGCGGCTTGAAAAAGGCCCTAGTCGGAAACGAGAATTAATGCTCTGCGCGTTGCTGCTGTACATGAACGGCTGGCTTACTTGGATGTCCGACAGCAAGACGCCACTCGTCTCGCTCGTTCTAGGTCTATCGATTTTGATATTTACTGGCATGGAGTGGGTGAACAAGAAAATGGTGAGCGTCTACCTAGTTGGGGCGGGCCTGGCCTACGCGATCGCCGATTGGTTTTTCAACGTTTTTGCTTTGATCCTCCACCTGCTTGGGCGGGATGCGACTCTGACGGAGCGGACTCAGCTTTGGCCGGTCCTGCTGAAGGAAGATATCAATCCAGTATTTGGCGTCGGTTTCGAAAGCTTCTGGATCGGAAAAAGGCTTGAAAGGCTGTGGGAGACGCTGAACTGGGAGTGCAATTCGGCACACAACGGCTACCTCGAAACGTATCTGACACTCGGTCTGGTAGGATTGGGGTTACTCCTAGCCGTCTTGCTTGCCACGTATGCTCGATCGGCACGCGATCTGCTGT
>JBJXFS010000335.1:0-4862 GCA_046155625.1 Verrucomicrobiales bacterium
CGCTGGATCCGGATCCCAGAATCCTTTAAACATTAAATCATTGTCGATCTCCCAGCCGGGTGGCGCCGTACGAGTCCAAACGGCGGTGCCGGCATTCGGTTCCTCGATGCTGTCTTCAAGTGGCAGACTATCGAAGTTCTCGCTGAAGATGGTCTCACCCACCGCCATCTGGGAGAGGGACACGAACGGGACGAGGAGCCGGAGTGCCACCACGAGGGCCGCCCGATGAGACGAGGGTCGTAGGACGGGCGCCGGAGTGTGGGGATGGTTCATGGCGCGGGGACGAGGCAGAAAAGATAGGATTACTGATATTTGGTGAGTGAGGGCAGACACAGACTGCCAAAGGCGTGTGGGGCTCGACAAGGAGAATTTAGGCAAACGAAGCAATTGGCACGGAGCCGCCTGGGGTATGGGGGAGGAGTAATTCTAGCTTTGAGCACCGCTTGAGAAGGCGATAAAGGGCTTCCTTCACTGCGCCCCGACCGCCTACGAGCCCGGGAGGTCTCGTCCCACCTCCAGCCTCAAACGCCCGCTGAAGCCTGTATTTTTTTTCGGTGTTTCGTCAGGAATTGTTTATTTGGGTCAAGATGAGGGGGCACGTGCGTGTGCCTGCTGGCGTCATGAGTGAATATCCGCAACCTGATCCCGCCGCATTTCTTGAGCATTTTCTGGCTCACGAGACGGAGTTGCGGGCGTTTATAGGCGCGGTGGTGCGGGATGTAGCGGCGCGGGAGGATGTGTTTCAGGAGGTGGCGCGATCGATGTGGAAGAATTTCGACCGCTTTGATCCGGCGCGGCGATTTGGCGCGTGGGCTCGGGGTATCGCGGCGAACAAGGTATTGGAAGAGCATCGGCGTCGGGCTCGATCGCCGCTGAGTTTTGCGCCGGAAGTCGTCGAGGCGATTCGCGATGCGTATGACGCGACGGATGATCGGCCGGGGGCGCGGGAGGAGGCGTTGCGGCTGTGTGTGCAGCGGCTGCCGGAGAGGAGTCGGCAGCTGCTCACACTCCGGTATGGGGACGGGCTGAAGTGTGGATTAATCGCCCGGCGTCTTGGGCAGTCGGTGGATGCGGTATATCAATCGCTGAGCCGGCTGCGCACCGCGCTGGAAGCTTGTATTCGGCAACGATTGGAGGACACCGTATGAATCGATCATCATGGCAACCGCTCATCGACCGCCATCTCGATGGGAGCGCCACAGCGGAGGAGGCGAGTCGACTGGCGCTGGCATTACTGGACGACCCGGAGGTGGCGCGAGCGTATGCGCAGGCGACGCGACTGGAAGCCGGGCTTCGGCAGTGCCTTCAATTGGAATCGGCGGGCCGTAAGCTGGCTTGGGCGGCGGAGGGCAGAGACGACCGCCGTCGCCGCTTGCGTGTTGGGATGGTCGCTGCTGCGGCTGTGCTGCTGGTGGGCGGGGCTGGTTTGGGGTGGTGGCGTCCTTGGGGGCGGGCGGAGACACGGCTCGCGGACGGGGTGACCTCTGGTGGTGCTCCCCGGTTGGTCAGCGAGGCGCAGCCGCCGCCGCCATCGTTGAGGCTGCCTGGGGTGTTGAGTCCGGAGGCTGTGGCGGTGAAGCGGCTGGCGGAGCGCTACTGGCTTCCGGCGCGCATGGAGTTTGCGGGCACGCCGTTGGTTGAGGCGGTGACGGAGGTTCAACGGCAGGCGGCGGCGGTGAACTTTAGGCAAACTCCGATTGTGGCTGGGTTGGCGGTGGACATACCGGAGGAAATGACCGACCTGCCGATTACTGCAGCGAGGGGGGAGTTGCCTTTGGCGGCTTGGCTGGAGTTGTTGGCGGCGCAGGCGGGCTGTGAGTTGCGCTTCACAGGGGAGGGCGTGGTGTTTGAGGCGGTCGAGCGGCCTGAGATCATGGAAACGCGCCGATTCGCATTGCCCTCGATAGCCGACACGTCCGCTCCGGACGGGGCGGCTGGGCGCCTGTATTCGGCTGCGCATCCTTGGATGGCGGAACCGGCGTTCGGATCCGCGCCACCACATGGCACGCGCTTGGCGTCGGACTGGGGGGTGCCCACGGTGGCATCGTCACGTATCGTGGTGCGTGACGGCCACTCGCTCGAGGTGCGCCACACCCGGCGCGAACTCCGTCGCATCGAGGGGTTGCTCGCGGTAGCCACGGCCGATGCGGCGCGGCCCCGCGTCGTCTTCCGTGCCAAAGAAGTGCGGGTCCCGGCGGCCGGGACCTCCGGCGCATTGGCCCACGCGGCGGCGATGGGCGATCACGCTTTGCTCGCGGCGGCGGTCAGGAAGCACCTCGAGGTAGGGCTTGGATACGACGATCTCGGCGATTTCGAAAAGGCGGGCGAGGCATTCCGCCAAGTTCTCAAGATCGATCCTTATAACACCGCGGCGCGGCGCCAACTGGAACGGACCGAGCGTCGGATCAGCGAGTCCTTGCTGTCAGCCTGGGATCACACGCGCGCCAGACTAGTCCGAGAGGTCGAGTACGGTGGATGGGAGTCGAGCGTCCCATCGTCTTCGACTTCAGGCTTCGAAGTGCTGGTGGCTGCCACTCAGCCGGCGACCACAGGTGGCCGGATCTTGGCCAACGAGGAAGCGGCCAGCCTGCTTGGGTCATCGCTCTCGATTCTGCCTCAGTCGGTTATCATGCTCGATGATAATGCGACAACACTCGCTGCAGGGACTTTGGCGTTTATCCCCTCCGAAACAGACACGGCTTCAAAGACGCTATCGCTTGGCCGTCTGATGGGAGCAGACGGGCCGCCACGGACGGACTGGGTCGAAATGCCAGGAACTCATGAGATGGTCGACCCGTGGGAGCAGACGGCACGGGGCGAAGGGAGGCTAGGCGAGGCGGTTCAGTTGTCCACTGGCGAACCAGCGCCGCAGGCGATGCCAAGCGTGGCGCTGTCGGTCGGTTTCAGCCTCCGGGATTTGGAGCCGCGTCCACTGACGGTCGCCGCTCGCCTCGAGGGAGAACTGGTAAAGCTCACAGGCACGTTCACGCCATCCGAAGCCGACCGTCCTCCCACGGACTTCCAGGTTCACGTAGGGGAGGGGCAATCCTTCGTACTGGAGACGGAAGACTCGCCGGCCGTGGACGAATCGGCGGTGATGCTGGGGGAGGCGGCCATGTCGATGCACATCGGGGACATCGATAGTTCGCAGCACCACGATCTGACTGAAGTATCCAGCGATTTTCCCATCCAGAGCATTGAGATTGTCAATAGCAGGATCGACTACATTGTGTCAGGCGTCGCGTCCGCCAGCACAACTACGACCTGGGGAGTGCGGCCAGATCAATCGCCGGAATCCGATGATTATTTGGTGGGCGGGACGAGTGCCAATGGGGTGATCGATTTCGATCACTTCTACCTTGTCGAAAGGGCGGGATCGTCCGATTCGGCCGGACTCGTGGGCTCCGGCGAGGTGCGCGCCGTGGTGATTTCTCCTGTTCTGGAATGGCCATCGGCGGTGGCGCGTTGACGCTGACGGGACGATTCGGAAGTGATCGGATCTGCGATGGAGGCGACCGAAACCATTCGGAAAAACTGGCACCCTATGAATAAAGGCTTCAGCGGGCGTTTGAGGCTGGAGGTGGGACGAGACCTCCCGGGCTCGTAGGCGGTGGAGCGTGATGAAAGAAGCCCCTTTGAGCCTTCTCAAGCGGTGCCCAAAGCCAGAACAAGCGATGAGCAAAGCCGCGGTAATTGGGAATTATCCTGATGTGAATCACGCGCCCACCACTCGAGAAGTGAAGACCATTCCCAGATGATACGCCTTCACCGTCTACGCGCCCGGGAGGTCGCGTCCCACCGGAATGCCACCTTCTCACATTCGCTGGGAGCGTCGTTCCGTTAACAACAAAAAACGAAAGGTGGGCAAACTTTAGTGCTGGGACAATTCCCAGATCTTCGGGGCGAAGTCCCCTTGTGGGTCCAAAACGGCACCCAGAATGTACAAACTCCAGGATGGTCCCATGGTCCACTGCGAATGTCACTTGAGGCGTCTCCGGGGAGGGCGAGAATGGCGGGTTGTTTTTTGGCATGGCGCATCATCGATCGGAGAACATTGTTGTGGTGGGGGCGGGTATCGTGGGGCTGGCGCATGCGTTGGTGGCGCGGGAAGCGGGGTATCGAGTGACGGTGGTGGAGCGCATGAGCAGGCCGCTGGGGGCGTCGGTTCGGAATTTTGGTACGCTGTGGCCGATTGGCCTGCCGTTTGGCGTGGAACGCGAGCAGGGGATGGCCGGGGTGGCTCGGTGGCGGCGATTGGCCGCGGAAGCTGGATTTCTAGCGGATGCCTGCGGATCCTTGAGTCTGGCTCACAGCGAGGAAGCTTGGTCGGTGCTGCGGGAATTCGCGGCGCGGCCGGAAGCGGCGGTCCAGGGGTTTGAATTGCTGGCGGCTGAGGAAGGAGCGCGTCGGTTTCCGATGGCGAACCCGGTTGGATTGCGCGGGGCGTTATTCAGCCCGCATGAGACGTGTGTGCGCCCGGCGGATGCGATGGCGGCGTTGGTGGCGCACCTTGGGCGGTGTGGCGTGGAGTTTCAGTTTGGCACCTGTGCGGTGCGCGTGCATGCGGATGCCGTGGAGGTGGCCGCCGGCCGGCGTTTTCCCTTCGATCACTGTGTGATCGCGGCGGGAGAGGAGATGCGCTTGTTGTTTCCCTCGGTGCTGGCTGAGGCGGCGGTGCGTCCGTGTCGATTGCAGATGATGCGAACGGCTCCGAGGCGCGAGCGGTTGGGGGCGATCATGGTGAGCGACCTCACTTTGGCTCATTATCCGGCGTTCGCCCAGTGTCCGTCGCTCGCGGCTCTGCGCGAGCGACTGAGCGCGACACGACCCGCCCACCTGCGTCATGGCATCCACGTCATCGC